>DATGRU010000163.1:0-2461 GCA_035303295.1 Paenalcaligenes sp. | reverse complement strand
TGCCCAGCGTCATATACAGCAGGCTCATTTTAGTCAGATCGGGGATGTTTTTTTCCTGAAAACGCACTTGATCGCGCAGGGCAAAACGAAATAGACGACGTAATCCCAAGCGATGTGTCCTCGCGGCAAGTAAAGGGTCGTCAAATACATCTAAATCACAATACTCCCCCTTATCCACCAACGCTGGATAACCAATGACGGAACGCGCCCCACGCTTAATTTCCAACAACTCCGGCAGTTCATCAAAGGACCAATCGGTAATGCGCTCATGGTCTAGCGCTTTAGCGACCGTTTGATCGCTAGAAGCAATACGTTGGAACGAGGCCTGTGCTTGCTTACCGTGTTCAGCGCGCAGTTTTTCAAGGTTTCGCCCTCCGGAGAGCATACGCCCATGCTCATCCACCACTTTGAAATTCATAAACAAGTGGGGTGCTAAGGTTTCGGCTTTAAAGTCGCTGCGTTCTAAGCGTTGCCCTCGCTGTTGTCGCACATCTTGAATCAGCGCATCGATTAAGGACAATTTGGGTTGAGAGGCCTCCTCGAACCACCGCTCATGAAAACCTGCGGCGTAATCAGGGATGGGGACACAGTGACGGCGCAAGCGCTGAGGTAACGAGCGCAGCAACCATTGCACTTTCTCTTTTAGCATTCCCGGCACCAACCACTCGCACCGCTTCACATCAATTTTATTTAAATGATAAAGCGGGATAGTTAGCGTAACGCCATCACGCAATGAGCCTGGCTCGAAGTGATAATCCAGCGCCATGGTAACGCCGTCCCACTCCACCTGACGGGGAAACACATCAGTTGTAATACCCGCTGCGTCATGACGCATAAGGTCGTCGCGGTTTAAACGCAAGGTAGCGGCTTGCTCTTTACTTAAGCCCTTAAACCACTTTTCCAGACTGGCTGTTTGGCTAACGTCGGCTGGAATTTTTGCATCGTAAAAGGCGTAAATTAACTCATCGTCAATCAGGATGTCGGGGCGTCTGGATTGGTGCTCCAGCTTTTCAATTGCATTAATTTGCTGGCGGTTGTGTCTTAAGAACGGCAGTTCGGATTGAATCTCGCCCGTAACCAAGGCTTCGCGTATAAAAATCTCGCGCGCTTCACTTGGATTAATGCGTCCGTAATGCACCCGCTTACCGTGATAGATCAGTAAGCCATATAACGTAGCCCGCTCGTTCGCGACCACCCTACCTGCGCGTTTTTCCCAACGCGGATCTGACCAATTTTTTTTCAGTAAATGCCCAGCAATTCGTTCAATCCACTGCGGCTCAATACGGGCCACACAACGGGCAAATAAACGGGAGGTTTCCACCAATTCGCCTGCTAAGACCCAACGACCCGCTTTTTTCGATAATGTAGACCCCGGGTGAATTACAAAGCGGATATCGCGAGTACCTTGATAAACGGATGCATCCTCGGCCTTTTGCCCCACATTAGCCAGCAAGCCGGTTAACAACGCGCAATGAACTTGCTCGTAGGTAGCTGGTGTCGCATTGCTGCGCCAGCCCTGCTCGCGCACTAAATTGCTTAACTGCTTGTGTACTTCGCGCCATTCTCTGAAACGCATTGGGGATAAGAAACGTTCGCGCAATAGCGCATTCAGCTTGCGGTGGGATAAGCGACTTTTCACTTGTTCCGCATACCACTCCCACATCGCTACAAACGACAAAAACTCAGACTTAGGCTCGATAAAGCGTTGATGCGCCCGCTCGGCCGCTTCTCGATCATGCAGGGGACGCTCACGCGGATCTTGCACCGACAACGCCGAGGCAATAATTAACATCTCATGTAGACACTGCTGATCACGTGCAGCCAGCACCATGCGTGCAATGCGTGGATCCACCGGCAAGCGCGCTAACTCACGACCTGTTTTGCTTAGTCGCTGCTGTTCATCCAGCGCCCCCAACTCTTGCAACAACTGATAGCCATCAGCAATGGCACGGCCAGAGGGCGCATCCACAAAGGGGAACTGCTCGATGTCATTTAAACGTAGCGCTTTCATCCTTAAGATGACACCGGCTAATGAAGAGCGCAGAATTTCTGGATCGGTGAATGCAGGACGTTGCTTAAAATCGTCTTCTGCATAAAGTCGTATACAAACGCCCGGGCCAATACGGCCGCAGCGGCCGGCTCGTTGGTTAGCGGAGGCTTGGCTAACAGGTTCAATACGCAACTGTTCGACTTTATTACGCCACGAGTAGCGCTTAACCCGCACTAATCCACTATCAACCACATAGCGTATGCCGGGAACCGTCAACGAGGTTTCCGCAACGTTGGTGGCCAATACAATGCGTCGACTATTCCCTTTAGGTTTAAAAATACTTTCTTGTTCGGCGTGACTTAGACGTGCGTACAGGGGCAACACTTCTGTTCCCAACGATACATGCTTACGAAGGGCTGCTGCCGCCTCACGAATCTCTCGTTCGCCGGGTAAAAAAACCAGTACATCGCC
>DATGRU010000162.1:0-2876 GCA_035303295.1 Paenalcaligenes sp. | reverse complement strand
AGCGTTTCATCGGGTCAAATTCCCTATATCATAACGTTGTCTAGTAAAAATAACGTATCTCTCGCAATGGTTGAACCTTATCCCTCGGCAACAGAAGGTATTTTTCAACGGGTGGCCATCGCTTTGAAGCAGGCGGTGGTGTCTCAGTTGCACCCCAAAATGCTGGCCGCGCTGTTATTGCCTTTGTTGGTTGCTATCTTTGGCGCCATTATTCTTGTCTGGCTGTTCTGGACGCCTTTAAACGATTGGTTATTGGTGGTGTTAGGCGACGTCGGTGCGGTCGAGCGTGTCGATCAGTGGATGGTCGACATAGGCCTGTTTTCGCTAAAAGCCTATATTGTGCCCATTGTGGTGGCCTTAATCGTTTTTCCGTCTTCAGGCATATTAGGCCTGATCATCGCTGCGGTTTTCGTCATGCCGTTGGCGCTACAACACATTCAGAAACGTCATTATCCCCAGTTAAAACGTCAGGGTGAGTTCTCTACCGTCGTCAGTGCTACGAACGCGTGCTGGGTAGGTGTGTGTTTTGTCATTGGCTGGTTGGTTACTCTGCCATTTTGGTTGCTGCCATTTTTAGGGGTGATACTGCCCGTGTTTTGGTGGGCTTTTGCTTTCACCAAGTTGTTGCGGTTGGACTCGATGATCGAGCACGCTAATAAAACCGAGCGTACGATTTTGCGCAAGCGTTATAACCGAGATTATTGGGTATTGGGCGTTGTGATGGCGCTATGCAATCTATTACCACCAGCATGGCTAATCATGCCCGTGTTTTCTGCATTGGTGTTCGCGCATTTTTCACTGCGGCAATTGGCGCGTGTGAGATCTGAAATTTCATTGACTCCATCGTCTGTAGAGCTTGTTGAAAGGAAGTAAAGGTATGTCTAAGGTTGCAGGCGCGGTGCCGCCCATTCGGCTGATTATTATTGGTGATGAAATTCTATCAGGCCGACGTCAAGATAAGCATTTGAGCAGTCTGATTAAGCTGCTATCCGAGCGGGGCTTAGGCTTACATTCAGCCGAAATTATCTCCGATCATCCGGCTGATATTGTGGCGACCTTAAAACGCAGTTTCAGTACAGATGATATTGTGTTTTGCTGTGGTGGAATTGGCGCTACCCCCGACGATCAAACTCGTCAGGCTGCCGCAGCGGCGTTAGGTGTGCCTTTAGTCTTGCACCCCGAGGCGGCTGCCTTAATTACCGAGCGCTGTGCCGATAACGAGCGGGCAGGACAGGGCAGTGCTGACATGAGCTTGCCTGAAAATCAGCAGCGTTTGCAAATGGGTGTGTTTCCAGAAGGGGCAGAAATTGTGCCTAACTCCTTCAATAAAATTCCCGGCTTCTTTATTCAGAATCATACTTTCACGCCGGGCTTTCCGGTGATGGCATGGCCCATGATGGAGTGGACACTCGATCACCGTTATGCGCATTTTCAGCACCGCGAACATCGCGTTGAGCATTCATTTTTGGTTTTTACCATGCCTGAATCGCGCATTACGCCCGCGTTGGAAGAGCTTGAGCAGCGCTGGCCAGCTGTTAAAGCATTCAGTTTGCCTAGTGTTGGCGAACGAGGTGGGCGTCCCCATATCGAATTGGGGGTAAAAGGTGAGGCCGAGGCCTGTGCACAAGCTATTCATTTTTTGCGTGAAGAGGTGCTGCGTTTAGGCGGTGAATTGAGCGCCGTATAAAATTACTTGATTGCATCACAAATTTTTCATATTATGGGAATGTTGCGCTGCGTCACGTAGAAATTATGCCTAGCTCATTGAACTCATCTAACCCTCCTGCTACACCTTTTGGTACTGGTTTAATCACGATTCAGGTGCTGGAACGCGCCATGATCTTACTCGACGAGTTGGCTCGTCAGTCTGAGCCTGTTGCCTTAAAAGATCTTGCCAAGTCCACCGGATTACACACCTCTACTGCCCACCGAATTTTGAATGATTTGGTGGTGGGGCGTTATGTAGAGCGGGTGGATAGCGGGTTATACCGTTTGGGCATGCGCCTGCTAGAGTTAGGCTCGCTGGTAAAGGGGCGCTTAAATGTTCGTGCTGTTTCCTTAGAGCCGATGGGGCGACTACATAAATTAACCGGTCAAACGGTGAATTTGTCATTGCAGCAAGCCGATGAAATTGTTTACGTAGAGCGTTCGTGGAGTGAAAACTCCGGTATGCAGGTGGTGCGTGCTATCGGTGGTCATGCTCCGCTGCATTTAACCTCAACAGGTAAGTTGTTTTTGTCTGAATGGGATTCGCGACAAGTGCGTGCCTATGTCATGCGTACAGGTCTGGCTGGTACCACCCGAAACAGTATTACTCAGGTAGCCGAGCTTGAGCGTGAGTTGGCTTTAGTGCGACGCCATGGTTACGCCCGCGACAATGAAGAGCTAGAGCTGGGGGTGCGTTGTATTGCTGCTGGCATTCATGATGACACAGGCAAGTTGCTGGCAGGTTTATCGTTATCAGCACCTGCTGCGCGCCTACGCGATGAGTGGATTCCTCTCCTACAAAAAACCGCGCGTGAAATTTCCGAAGCCTTGGGCTACGAATACTGATAACAACGCATAATAACGATTGTGTATAAAGGCGAAGCCCAGCGGCTTCGCCTTTTTCTTCAGTGTGTCATATTGGCTGATTATGCTTAATGTGGATAAAGCAATGATGGGCTTAATTGTAGAGCATGCACTGTTTTGGTGACTGCTGGGAAGGGTGTTGCTTACGGCTTTTATGTCGTCTTGTAAATGGGCTGTTTAGTCTGTAAATGATTGAATACGTGTGCTTTTTTTCTTGACCTGAACACTATTCAAGGTCATAATAGAATTATGTTGCGCCGCAGCATAGAAGGTTAAACCGTTGTGTAGTCTTATCGGTCAGCCTT
>DATGRU010000161.1:0-11759 GCA_035303295.1 Paenalcaligenes sp. | reverse complement strand
ACGTGCCACCGAGTGCTTCTCCATGAACTCCGACATATCGATACGAATCAGATGATCTTCGGAATCAAATAAGAAGCTTGCCAATGCTTTTGTTAACTCGGTTTTACCCACCCCGGTAGGCCCCAAGAACAAGAACGATCCATAAGGACGACCGGGATCAGATAAGCCTGCTCGAGAACGACGAATGGCATCAGATACCAAGGTGACAGCTTCCGTTTGGCCGATCACGCGTTGCGTTAAATGCTGCTCCATTTGCAGCAATTTTTCACGCTCACCCTGCATCATACGAGCCACCGGAATACCGGTCGCGCGCGATACCACCTCGGCAATTTCTTCAGCACCCACCTCGGTACGCAATAAGCGAGGCTTCTCTTGGTTAGCATGCTCTTTTGCGCTTTCCGCTGTTTTTAAACGCCCTTCTAGTTCAGGCAGACGCCCGTACTGTAGCTCGGCCAATTTGTCGAATTGCCCTTTGCGCTGCAATTCAGCCATGTCGGCACGAAGCTGATCGATTTCTTCTTTAATCGACTGCGTACCTTGAACGGCTGCTTTTTCAGCTTTCCAAATTTCTTCGTAGTCGTTGTATTCACGTTCGAGACGAAGTAACTCATCCTCAATCGCTTGCAACCGACGTTGCGAGGCATCGTCGCTTTCTTTACGTACCGCCTCACGCTCAATTTTTAATTGAATCATGCGGCGATCCAGCTTATCCATGACCTCGGGCTTAGAATCGATTTCCATACGAATTCGTGCAGCCGCTTCGTCGATCAGGTCAATAGCCTTATCCGGCAAGAAGCGATCAGTGATGTAGCGATTGGATAGCTCGGCTGCCGCAACAATTGCAGGGTCGGTAATGGCCACACCGTGGTGTAACTCGTAACGCTCTTGCAAGCCGCGTAAAATGGCAATGGTGGATTCGACATCAGGCTCGTTTACCAGCACTTTCTGAAAACGGCGTTCTAGCGCTGCGTCTTTCTCGATGTACTGACGGTACTCATCCAAGGTCGTGGCACCAATACAATGCAACTCACCGCGGGCCAAAGCCGGCTTCAGCATATTACCCGCATCCATCGCGCCTTCTGCTTTACCAGCTCCTACTACGGTATGAATTTCATCAATAAATAAGATCGTGCGACCCGCGTCTTGAGACAATTCTTTTAGCACCGCTTTTAAGCGCTCTTCGAACTCGCCACGGTACTTCGCACCCGCTAACAATGCCGCCAAGTCTAAAACCAACACGCGTTTGCCTTTTAAATTTTCAGGCACTTCATTGTTAACGATACGCTGCGCTAGGCCTTCAACAATAGCGGTTTTACCAACCCCCGGTTCACCAATCAGGACAGGGTTATTTTTGGTACGGCGCTGCAGAATCTGAATTGCGCGACGAATTTCATCATCGCGCCCAATGACGGGATCGAGCTTGCCCAACCGAGCCCGCTCGGATAGGTCTGTGGTGTATTTAGCCAGCGCTTCACGGTTCGCATCGCCATCGGCATCTGTTACATTCGCACCGCCTCGCACCGCATCAATAGCAGCTGTTAAGGAAGCTTCTTGCAAACCCGCATCACGCAATAAGCGCCCAGCTTGCCCTTTATCGCGACTTAAAACCAGCAAAAACAACTCGCTGGCAATGTATGTATCACCCCGTGAGGTCGCCTCTTTTTCACTCTGTGCCAGCGCCACTTGTAACTCACGACTAATCTGAAAGTTACTTTCGCTGCCCTGCACTTGCGGCAAGCCATTAATAGCGGAAGTCAGATCGGTTTGAAGCCGTGGTACAGCCACTCCGGCGCGAGCAAGCAAACTAGAGACGCCGGAATCCTCGTCTGCCAGCATAGCCGAGAGCACATGCACCGACTCTAGGTACGGATGGCTATGCTGCAAAGCCAGACTTTGTGCGTCTGCTAAAGCTTGCTGGAATTTGGTTGTTAATTTATCTATTCGCATAATGTTGCATACCCTATGCAAAGAAGGCGCGAAAGAAAAAGTAGAACTCGTTACAGGCCGCGCCTCGTATCTAATGAATACCTAATAGATGATGACTCTTTCATAAAATTCAAGCGCTTAAAGCAAAAAAGCACACCCATACGGTATACAAAATGTGCTCTCTAATCGAAATAGTCTCCCAACTTGAGGCTCAGATCGTGTTTTTTTAGGCACCTTTAGTGTTCTCTGGCTACAATTGCATTTGATCTAGCTCAAATCGAGCTAGGAATAACCTGTGGGAGCAAGCGTTGTCCATGCAAAAACGATATGCAATTTCTGAAGACGCAATGCGCTGCTCAACCTGTATGTTGAGCGATATTTGCCTGCCTTTTGGCATGCCTAGCGGCGAGCGTCGTAAGCTTGATGAACTCATTCAGGAACGCACTCGTCTAGTAAAGGGGCAAACTCTTTTCCAGCTTGAAGACAATGTTGATGCCATCTACGCCCTGCGTTCGGGCTGCATCAAAACTCAGTTGGAAGACGCCTCGGGTCAAGTGCAAATTACCGGCTTTATGTTGCCCGGCGAACTCATCGGTATGGATAGCCTATTAAACAATCGCCATGTCTCCAATGCTATTGCCCTAGAAGACAGCGAACTTTGTGTCATGCGACTAAACGAGCTTGACCGCATCTCTACGCACTTGCCTGCTTTGCAGAAACAGCTACGCCGCCTAATGAGTAAAGAAATTAATCGGGCGCACAACTTAATGATGAATTTGGGTTCGCTGCGCTCAGAACAAAAATTAGCCGCTTTTTTAGTTAACTTATCGCAGCGTTTAGGTGTTCTAGGTTATTCGCCTTACGAATTCGTATTGCGCATGAGTCGCGAAGAAATCGGTAATTTTTTAGGCCTAACCTTAGAAACCGTTAGCCGTTTATTTTCACGATTCTCGCGCGAAGGCCTGCTGCGTATTCAGCAGCGTAATGTACTGCTGCTGGATTTACCAGCCCTACAAAGCTTGGCAGGCGCCGACTGCGACTAAGCAATCGCAACCCAGCGGGCAGTATCACTCGCCCGCCTATCACCCTGCCTCGTGCAATGAGGCAGAGCCGGTAGCACCAATGAATTACGCCCACTGAGAGTAGTCTTTAACCTCAGATCTTCTAGGTGAAATCCAGTAACTTAGGCCGCTCGTCAGCGTTAACATGCCCCAAAAGAAGAAAAAGCTTAAGGCATAAACTAACTGGCGACTAGATGGCTGTATTCCATACACGACGATATCCATCGGATCAATCAGTGCAAAAACAATTGCACTGGTAACGCCCGCCATCAGAAATGAGGGCCACAATATCCACATCCAGGCTCTTCTGCTCATAAAAATCTCCTTAATTAAGATCTTAAGCATTCGTACCGCCTATCTGGATGTTGTCACAGTCAGGGCTGTGCTTCGGTTACGCCTTCTGACTGCTCAACAACAGCAGGTTTTGAAACGACTAAACCGCGTTTTACCCCGCCATCAATGATGGCGATATCTTGATTCTGAAAGGCTAATGTAATAGTAATGATACACCCAACCACAGCTATAAATGGGCCTGCCATTAAAAACCACGGCCAAGGTTCTTTATACCAAGGACGTGTATCAAGTTCAGTGTTAGCGGGTGTGCTCATACTTTTCCTTAAGTTTATACCCTAAATTGCCCTTCGTCAGCCTAGCGCGGGACGTAGAATCGAGATGCTTCACTAACAGTTTCCACCGATCTAGACCCATCCTCAACCACAGTCTGCGCAGTAATCTCAACGTCATGCATCCCTTCGCTAAGTCCTAAATCGATTGGAATCTGTACATGCACAGGAATCAATTCATTCGATGCAGCAGGAATAGTGACACGATTACCATTCTGATTGACGGTGCTGATGGTAATACCTGGAATGCCATCGGCCGATAGCTCTACAACTAGGGGCGTTTCAGACGTATTCATCAACTGTAGGCGATAAATATTTTCAATATAGCCGCCGGGAATTTCTCGTCCTAGTACTCCACGGTCGCGGATGACATCCATCCGTAAAGTATGACGCGTGGCCAACGAAAACACGAACATGGCCGTAATGAATGCGAGCAAACCGATGTAAATAAGTACTCGTGGACGCAGCATTTTTTGACGTACATCCGACTGAGTCAAACGTTCGGTAATCGCACGACCGGAGGTGTAACGGATAAGCCCCTTGTCGTAATTCATTTTGTCCATAACTTGATCACAGACATCGACACAGGCCCCACAACCAATACACATGTATTGCAAGCCTTCGCGAATATCGATACCCGTAGGACACACCTGCACACAGAGACTGCAGTTAACACAGTCGCCCATACCAGCCTCTTTGTGATCGATACGACGCGAGCGACCACCACGTGGCTCGCCTCGTACGTGGTCATAACTAACGACAAAGGTGTCGTCGTCGACCATTACACTTTGGAAGCGTGCATACGGGCACATGTATTTACAGACAGCTTCACGCAGAAAACCTGCATTGCCCCATGTAGCAATAGAGTAAAACACCAACCAAAACCACTGCCATGGACCGAGGCTTAATGTGATTAATGCCGCGCCCAATTCACGAATGGGGGCAAAATAACCAATAAATGTGAAGCCCGTCCAGAATGCGATAAGCACCCAGATTGAATGTTTAGTGGCTTTAAGGCGTAATTTCTTAAGGCTCCACGGAGCCTCGTCAAGTCTTATACGGGCCAAGCGGTCGCCTTCGACCTTGTGCTCGACCCACATGAAAATTTGGGTATATACCGTTTGTGGACAGGCGTAACCACAGAATAGGCGCCCAGCAATCGCGGTAAAAAGGAAAAGTGAAAAGGCCGACAAAATCAGCAGCACTGCAAGATAAATAATATCTTGTGGCCACATGACCATACCGAACAAATAGAATTTTCGGGCGCCTAAATCGAATAGTACAGCTTGCCTGTCATTCCACTGAAGCCATGGCAAACCATAAAAAATAATCTGGGTGAAGTACACCAGAATAATACGCCAACGGGCGTAAATCCCCGCCGTGACTGCGCGGGGATAGATTTTACTGCGTACGTCTGAGAGTGCTTTTTCTACTTGAGGCGACGCCCCCCGAGCCGCTTTCGGTCGTGCGACCGGTTGCCAATCAGGCACCTGTTCTTCATCACGACTGCCGTCTACGTTTTTGGGAGCGTCGCTGCTCATAATAAACCTCTCAAACTATTCTACAAAAACATCGCCCGCTTACTGCTGCGGGTCATTGCTCAAACCCCATACCCAACCGGCTAACAAACGAATTTGCTCTTCAGTTAAGCGGTTTTTCTGCGCTGGCATTTCGTTATCACGACCGTTCAAAATACCTTCAACGATTACCGCGTGAGAACTGCCATACAGCCAAGAGCCATCAGTCAAGTCAGCAGCGCCAAGCAAGGTATTACCTTTGGCTTCTGCACCGTGACACGCTACACATGTGCTATCGAAACTACGCTTACCAGCCACTACACGCAATGGATCGTGAGCCAGGTTGTTCAACGAACGTACATAGTGCGCGATATCAGAGGCTTCAGCGGGTGTCACTGCCTGAGGAGGCATAATGCCGCGACGACCTTCTGTAATGGTGTGCAAAATTTGCTCGGGCTCGCCACCCCATAACCAGGAAGAATCGGTCAGGTTAGGGAAGCTTGGGCTACCTTGGGCATCGGATCCATGACACTGTGCACAGTTATTAAGGAACAGGCGTTGACCAATGCTTAACGCTTCTTCATCGGCAGCAATTTCAGAAATCGGCATTTCACGGAAGCGCTCGTAAATCGGCGCTAAACGCTCATTAATTTGCTGTTGCTGCTGTTGAACTTGTTTAGCTGCGGTAAAGCCAAATACCCCTTTGAAACTACCCAAACCTGGATACAGAATAAGGTAGCCAAAAGCAATCACACACAAGCCGATGTACATGATGGTCCACCAGCGGGGAACCGTCGTATTCAACTCGGTGATGTTGCCATCCCATACGTGAGCACTTTCTTCGTCTTCTTTGGTGGGACTTAACCATGAACGCTGCGTCCATAATAGCCAAACGCAAAATATGATCCCACCAATTGCAATAACGGAAACATAGATACTCCAACCGCTATTGAAAAAATCACTCATTTGAGCCTCCAGCTTTGGTTGCTACTTCGGCTTCGTCAGGCAAAGCGAAGGGAAGCAACGCCGCATCACGATTTGCCTGCCTGCGGCCTTTAGACCACGCCCAAGCAATAATGCCGAAAAATGTCAACATCCCAGCTACGGTAACAAAACCATTGAGATAAGCCATGATTAATAACCCCCTTCGGTAACGGCGCGCTGAGCAGCCGCACGCCCTTGCACTCCAAGACCTTGCAAGTAAGCAATCAAAGCATCTTCTTCGGTTTTACCGACCAGTTGCTCGGGTGCTTTTTCAATTTGTTCATCGGTGTATGGCACGCCGATAGAACGCAATGCACTCATACGACGTTGTACGTCAGCGCCTTCAACCGTGGCGTATTGCAACCATGGATAAGCAGGCATATTCGACGCGGGCTCGGTATCACGTGGGTTACGCAAGTGGATACGATGCCAGTTATCGGTGTAGACACCACCCACACGAGCCAAGTCAGGACCCGTACGCTTGGAACCCCACAGGAATGGGTGCTCGTAAACACCCTCTCCTGCTAGAGAGTACGGACCATAGCGCTGAACTTCGGATTGCAGCATACGAATTTGCTGCGAGTGACAGCCTACACACCCTTCACGAATGTAAATATCGCGACCCACTAAACGCAGGGGCTCGTAGGGGGTTACCCCCTCTACGGGCTCAGTTGTGGAGTGCTGGAAAAACAGCGGCACAATCTGAGCCAAACCTGCAAACGAGATCACGAGAATACTGAGCACAATTAACAACCCAGCGTTTCGCTCGATTGTGGCGTGCGTAAAACCTTTTTTCTTTTCAGACATTACTCGTTAGCTCCTTACTCTGTTACGACTGCGGGGCCAACGTTTGCTGGATCAATCGCGTCTGGATTTGTTAGAGGAACGACTGGGTTTACACGTGGTTTACCCCAAACGGTCAAGAAGGTATTCCAACCCATAATTACTACCCCAAGCAGGAACATAAAGCCGCCCAAAGCACGAATCATGTAGAACGGATAGGTTGCTTTTACACCTTCAACAAAGCTGTATGTCAACATGCCATCAGGTGATGTGGCACGCCACATTAAGCCCTGCATTACGCCGGAGATCCACATAGCAGCGATATACAGAACCACGCCGAGTGTTGCCAACCAGAAATGCAGCTCTACCAATTTTGGACGAGCCATTTGTGCTTGGCCGTACAAACGCGGAATCATGTAGTACAACGATCCGAAGGTAATCATGGCAACCCAGCCCAACGCACCTGAGTGAACGTGACCAATGGTCCAGTCGGTGTAGTGGGACAGTGAGTTAACGGTACGGATCGCCATCATGGAACCTTCAAAGGTAGACATACCGTAGAAGGACAACGAAGTTACCAAGAACTTCAGGATGGGGTCTGTACGCAATTTATGCCAGGCGCCCGATAGCGTCATAATTCCGTTGATCATACCGCCCCATGATGGAGCCAACAGAATCAAGGAGAACGCCATGCCCAATGACTGTGTCCAGTCAGGCAATGAGGTGTAGAGCAAGTGGTGAGGACCAGCCCACATGTAGGTAAACGCCAATGCCCAGAAGTGCACAATCGATAAACGATAAGAGTACACAGGACGGTTCGCTTGTTTCGGCACAAAGTAGTACATCATGCCCAAGAAGGAAGTGGTCAGGAAGAAACCTACGGCGTTATGACCGTACCACCATTGCACCATAGCATCCTGTACACCTGCGTAAACGGAATACGACTTCCACAGGCTAACAGGTACTTCAATATTATTGAAAATATGAAGGACAGCAATCGTAATAATAAAGGAACCGTAGAACCAGTTAGCGACATAAATATGACGCACACGACGCTTCAATAAGGTACCAAAGAACACGGTAGCATATGAAACCCAGACCAATGCGATCAGGATATCCAAAGGCCATTCGAGTTCAGCGTACTCTTTAGTTGTCGTAAAGCCCATTGGCAATGTAAACAATGCACCTAGCATCGCCAATTGCCAGCCCCAGAATGTAAACGAGGCGAGCTTATCGCTATACAAGCGTACTTGCGAAGTACGTTGTACAACATAGTATGACGTTGCAAACAACGCACTACCACCAAAGGCAAAAATCACCAGATTGGTATGTAATGGTCGTAAGCGACCAAATGAAAACCAAGGTGTTTCAAAGTTAAGTTCTGGCCAGATAAGCTGCAAGGCGATCAGTACACCGACCCCCATGCCAACTACTCCCCACACTACCGTCATTACGGCAAATTGCCTAACGACCCCGTAGTTGAAGACTTCGGCCTGTTTTCCGACTGCATCGGAAGTGCCCATTTGCTTCCCCTATTACTAACGTTAATACAAAGCATGCCATTTAGCATGATCCCTCATACTTGGCCTGTGCTCTTTGACTAGAGTCAAAACTCACCCGCCACACAAACGTTGCTCAGGTTGATCAGCCAGCCCAAATGGAACGCCTGATTAACCTGAGCAACGCTTTCAGTGATCGCTATTGTCCCCATCTTCGCCAGCACTGTCATCATCTTTCAAGATGGACTCACCAGCCGATGTAGAACTATCAAATTGCCCCGAAAATATAGCCCACCAAAACGCCACCCCAATCAAAACGACAAACACCAAGGAAATGGGTATGAGAAGTAATAGTGAGCCAAACACAATGAATCTTTTTATGCAGTCGCTTCAGCGATAACCATCGGCACAACAGCTACGCGACGGCGGTAAATGCGCCACGAGTTTAGTGCAACCAGCATCGAAGACAGCAACATTGAAACGGCGGCGACCCAAGGCGATACCAGACCGATAGCGGCCAATGGTGCCATCAATAGGTGCCAGGCAATTGAACCGTAAAGATTTTGTTTGGAGATTTTTTCGGTCAGCGCTGAAAGCTGACGAATTTCCGAGTCTTGTGTAGTAGGATTTGCGGTCAAACCGGCTTGCGCGGCCGCCACAGCAGTAGGCACCGACATCGACATGGCACAGGGACAGCTCATGACGAAAAGTGCAACCATTACAGCAATAGCGTGATCGGGTTGATAATAAAACCAGACCGCTCCTAGAATCAAAGCCAGTGCCACTTGAATCAGCACAAACCAAAACGCTAGCGTATCCGCTTTAACCGATATCACGGCACGCAACGCCTCAATGCGCTGAAAGGACAAACTGCGATTAATGGATTGGCGAGCACAGAGCTCAAAATAGCGCGCTGTTAATAAAAAAGCGACGAACATCGTGACCGAGTCGAAATAAACTTCGCCCTGTCCTTTAAAGGTGGAGATCACACTTGGCACAAATGCAACCATAATGCCTAGCGCTACCGGTATATCCATTCCGACGCGATACTCGCGCAAACTACGCATTGCGCCCTGCCAAATTGGGTACGCACAGTACAGCATGACGGGAACAGTAAGCAACAAACCGGCCCAGTTCATCAGCACGATCGCATCATCCAGCAACGCCAGATTCTCTGGGGCCATGGATTCAGATCGTAAATAGCCTGGAAAAGCAAACATCATGACTTGCATCATGGCAAGCCAAGCCAGACCAAGACGAGCCAGCATATGCTTACGTTGCTGACGATGGTCTTCAGGTAAGTCGTTTGGAATGGAGAAAATTGAATACGCGCGCATAGGGGTAAACTATAATACATCCGAACTGTGGTTCGGTTGATACGGGTCAAGACGCTATTTAAAACAGCGGTTCCCACCCTGTATTTTGCAGTTTTAAAACCACACTCCCCAAAATGTGGTGTTTGCAAAAATAAGGGTGGGCGTCATCGTGGTTAACGATCTAACCGTACATTCTACACCATCGCGCCACCGAACTGTTCAGCTTCGGTGGAACCCGCCCAAGCAGTCGTAGAAGATTGGCCACCTTCAATTGTCTGGGTAACCGTATCAAAGTAACCCGTTCCGACCTCACGCTGATGCCGTACCGCCGTAAATCCACGATCGGCGGCGTCGAACTCTTTCTCTTGAAGCTCAACAAAGGCACTCATGTTCCGGCGTGCATAGCCATGTGCCAGATCGAACATGCCGTAGTTCAGGGCGTGGAAGCCAGCCAGCGTAATAAACTGGAATTTATACCCCATTGCACCTAACTCACGCTGAAAACTAGCAATCGTGGCATCGTCCAGATTTTTCTTCCAGTTAAACGATGGCGAACAATTGTAGGCCAACATTTTGTCTGGAAAATGACGACGAATCGCCTCAGCGAATTTTTTGGCGTAGTCCAAATTAGGCGTTGAGGTCTCGCACCAGATCAAATCGGCATGCGGCGCATAAGCCAATCCGCGCGAAATAGCTTGATCAATACCTGCCTTGGTGCGGAAGAATCCTTCCACCGTACGCTCGCCAGTAATAAAGGGATGATCGTTTTCATCGATATCGCTGGTAATTAAATCAGCCGCATCCGCATCCGTACGCGCTAACAGTAAGGTGGGCACATCCAGCACGTCGGCAGCCAAGCGAGCAGCCGTTAATTTCGCAACAGCTTCGCGGGTTGGCACCAATACCTTACCGCCTAGGTGTCCGCACTTTTTAACCGCAGCAAGCTGATCCTCAAAGTGCACCCCAGCAGCCCCGGCCGCAATCATCGCCTTCATTAACTCAAAGGCATTCAGTACCCCGCCAAACCCAGCTTCAGCATCAGCCACGATGGGCGCAAAGTAATCTACATAATCTGGATCATCTGGATTCAGACCCTCGGCCCATTGAATCTGGTCACAACGCGTTAAGCTATTGTTGATACGGCGAACCACTTGGGGCACCGAATTAATGGGATATAAAGACTGGTCGGGGTACATCTCGCCTGCCAAGTTTGCATCCCCTGCCACCTGCCAACCTGAAAGGTAAATGGCTTTTAAACCGGCCTTAACTTGTTGCATTGCCTGATTTCCGGTCAACGCCCCCAAAGAATTCACAAAGGGCTCGTCGTGAAGCAGTTGCCATAAGCGCTCTGCCCCTCTGCGAGCCAAGGTATGCTCCTCCACGATTGAACCCCGTAGCTGAATCACCGCTTCAGCGGTGTAATTACGCTTCACCCCTTTCCAACGCTCTTGATTAGCCCAGTTTTCTTGTAAGGCTTGAATGGCTGCTTCACGACGTTTCATAACCAACTCCAAAAAAAGTAAAAGACAAAGTAGATGGTTATTAGTATAGATACAGAAGCAACAAAAAACACACTTATATCTTATACAAGACTATTTATTTTAACCATTAATATCAATAACTTATGATTTATATTTCGAGATATGAAATGATATTTTTGATTATGGAATGGTTTATGCGGCATTGCACAAACCGTTTTTTACATGGTGCTCAAGCCGTTCCACCATGTGAGATAATAGTGTTTTCTTGCTCTCATTTATTTGCACCACAACGACATGACACAAAATGATTTAAAACAATCCCCTTTAGGCCAAAAGGTGCAATACCCCACCCGTTACGACCCATCACTACTCTTTCCTATCGAGCGAGCTGCGAATCGCACTAGTTTGCTATTGCCGGATATATGGTTTGGTCAGGATGTGTGGACGGCCTATGAGCTATCGTGGCTAAATGCCAAAGGCAAACCCATCGCCATGATCGGCGAGATTGCCTTACCGTGGGATAGCCCTAAGCTAATCGAATCGAAGTCATTGAAGCTGTATTTAAATTC
>DATGRU010000160.1:0-4575 GCA_035303295.1 Paenalcaligenes sp. | reverse complement strand
CGAACGATACCAATGTGCAGGCCTTCGCCATTGAAATCAGGGGATACGATGTAGGGACTCATAATGGGCAGCTCCGGTCAGGCTTTATTGATTAGGTTCGCTATGGTAACCCGTAATGCTCAGGGCAAAGCCCGTCATACTCGGCATTTTTCGGGGTCGGGCAAGCAGCTTCGCTTTACCCACATTCAAATCTCGTAATATCTGTGCACCAATACCATACGTGCGTAAGTCGTAGCGGCTTTGACGCCCTGCTTCAACCTGCTTTGGCTCGGGGTTATCACTGCGTGCCTGAAATTGGCCAAACAGCTTTTCTACATCTCCCTGACAGTTCATTAATACCATGACGCCCGAGTCGGCCTGCTGAATAGCCTGTAAGGCGGAGGGAACCGTCCAGCTGTGATCACTAACCTCGTCACACAATAAATCCATAACCGTTGTGGGCTCGTGCACCCGTACGAGCGTTTCGGTATCGGCTTGAATGGTGCCATGAACCAGCGCCAAGTGCGGTGCACCGGAAGACAAGTCGCGGTAGCCTATGGCTTGGAACTGCCCCCAAGGCGTAGACATGGATCGGTCGAATACACGCTCGACCATGGACTCGTTTTGACTACGGTACTGAATAAGGTCGGCAATAGTACCAACCTTTAACTGATGCTGTTTGGCGAACCGAATTAGATCGGGTAGCCGCGCCATCGTGCCATCGGGGTTAAGTATTTCACAAATCACCGCAGCCGGCGTCAGCCCAGCCATACGTGTTAAATCACAACCTGCCTCGGTATGCCCCGCCCGTACTAAGACCCCACCATTAGCCGCTTTTAAAGGAAAAATATGCCCCGGCTGTACCAAGTCGGATGGGCGCGCATCACGCGCCACGGCCACTCTAACCGTACGCGCACGATCGGCCGCGGAAATACCAGTTTCCACCCCTTCAGCAGCCTCGATAGAGACGGTGAAGTTGGTACCAAACTTCGTCCCATTACGAACCGCCATTAAGGGCAAATCGAGCTGTTTACAGCGATCTTCGGTAAGCGTCAGGCACACTAAACCTCGGCCATGTGTCACCATAAAGTTAATGGCTTCAGGGCTGACGAATTCGGCCGCCATGACCAAATCACCTTCGTTTTCCCGATCTTCCTCGTCAACCAAAATCACCATGCGTCCAGCACGCAGCTCGGCCACGATGTCGGGAACGGAAGAGATGTCGTATGACTCTGTTTCTGGGAGATCTGCCGATTCGGTATGACTCATAAGATTCCTGCTTACGTGATAAATAAAACCAGATTGGTAACGAGTGGCTGTTATCCACAAAGACACCGCACACAAGCAAACGCTTAAAATGGCATAATGAATGGGTGATCTTGGGCATGCAAAGCACTGCGAGGCAAGAGATTGTGCCAGTGTAGCGCACTTGTGGCGCTATCCCGACCCGTGCTGTAAGCATTATATACGGTGCAGGCCCACACACCAACGACGTCAATACACAACGCTGTAGGCGTACTTAAACGGCAAAATACCCCGCAATAGCCGTTGCAAGGCCTTGAATTACACTCGTTTACATTCTAAATGAGACAATAAGCGGAAACTAGGCCTGTCTGTTGTACAACGCGCCACTCTTTGCGCAGGCGCACTCCCGACTTTTAAAAACACTGTGTTAGAACGAGAACTCAAGCTTTATATCCCGGCTAGTGCCATGCCTGCTGTTAAGCAGCGCCTAGCACGCCTGCATCCTGAAAATCATACGCTACATGCGATTTATTACGATACGCCCGATCGCGATCTCGCGCGTGAATTGGCCGCCTTACGTATCCGCTTGGAAAATGATAAGTGGGTGCAAACACTCAAAATGGCAGGCCCGGATGAGCTCTCTAAAATCGAAATCAACCACGGCCTAACAAAACCCGAGCTGGACTTGCGTAAGTACCGCGGTCAAAAGGCCGAGCGCCTATTCAAGCACATCAGTCGGCATATCAAGCCCCGCTATGAAACGCGGGTACAGCGTCAAACAGCGTTGTTAAGCATTGGTTCATCCACCATAGAAATTGCACTGGATGAAGGCGAAATCATCGCTGGAGACGCACGCTTAGCGATTAGCGAGATTGAGTTCGAACTGGTCTCAGGGGATGTTGCCGCCTTATTTGAAGTTGGCGAAAGTTGGTTGAACGAATTTCAGCTACTTATCGAGCTTCGCAGCAAGTCGGAACGCGGGGACGTCTTAGCGAAAAAAATGCTAAGTGGCGAATTAAACGACTACCCTAATTCAGCGATGGCACTCGCACAGCGCTCTTATAAGCTACCTAAACACAGCTTTAACACCGTAGACACCATGCAAGCGTGTTATGTACAAAGCGCTAGCTTGTACCTGAACCAAGTTATACGCAACGCTGCTTTTCTAGGCGGAATAGACGCGATTCAACCAACCATTGAGCAACAAGCTCAATACCTAACCGCTATGCGTGTGGGAATGCGGCGCTTACGCTCGTGCCGACGTCTATTTCGCCAATGGATGACGGCTGACGAGAAAAAACTTAGCCGAACCCTACGCGGATACTTTGCCTTATTTGGCGATGCGCGAGATCACGATTTACTGCAGTTAGAAATGCTGCCCAAGCTACGTAAAGCTGGGGTACCGGGCATTGAGCACGCCACCCTGCCTGCCTTGCCTACTACGAACCCAGAGCTAACCGCAGCCAGTGTCGATTTCCAAGCATGTTTATTACGAAGCCTAAAGCAGCTGGTGACTCAGCGTTGTATTGTGAAAAACGCCCCCAGCGGACACGAGCTATACAGCACGCTGCACAAATTACTGGCTCAACAACTCGGTAATATACAAGTAGCTAGTATTGGCTTTACTCAACTGAGCACGCGTCATCAGCACAGGTTGCGCAATTGGATCAAAAGTATGCGTTATTGTCTGGACTTTCTAGGTAGGTCCGAGCACGCTGATTTAGCAGACGATTTACGCACCGCCCAGCATGCCTTGGGGAAAATCACCGACCTAGACGTGACCATCGATTGGGCCCGAGAGGCCATTGATGACCCTGAAGCACGCGGCTATGCATTGGGTTGGCTAACTGCGCGTCGCCAATACAAACAGAAGCAAAGTTTGCCTGTACTGAAAAACCTTATTCAGGCCCGCTATCCGGTGTACGCTGCCAACAAAAAGAAGGCAGCCCCAAAAGCGCGGGCCTAAGGCCGGATGCTTTAATCGCCCACTAAGGCGCTAGCAAACTCCGATGCCACGAAGGGCTGCAAGTCTTGCATGCCCTCGCCAACACCAATCCAATACACCGGCACGGGTCTAACGCCCTGCGTACCGGCTGCTACAGCCGCTAAGGTACCACCTTTAGCGGTGCCATCCAGCTTGGTTACCACCAACCCTGTAAGACCAATCGCGGCATCAAAAGCTTTAATCTGCGACAAAGCATTTTGCCCGGTATTACCGTCTACCACCAATAAAACCTCATGCGGTGCAGAGCCATCAGCTTTAGCAGTAACTCGCTTAATTTTTTTAAGCTCTTCCATCAAGTTCAATTGGGTAGGAAGACGTCCTGCCGTGTCCACCATGACCACATCCATTTGACGCGCCTTGCCAGCATTCACCGCATCGAATGCGACGGCAGCTGGGTCGCCGCCATCTTGCGCAATGACCGCTACGTTATTACGCGAACCCCACTCAACCAGTTGCTCACGCGCCGCGGCTCGGAAGGTGTCACCGGCAGCCAACAGCACCGACGCCCCTTGGGCTTGAAAGGCATTTGCTAACTTACCGATGGACGTGGTTTTACCTGCACCATTTACCCCAGCAATCATGACCACCAAAGGCGAAGCTTGTTTCAGATCGAAAGTTTTTTCGAGCGGACGCAAATGATCGGCAAGCAACTCTTTTAATGCTGTTTTGACCTGTGTGGCATCGTTTAGCCTTTCTTTACGCACCCGCGCGCGTAACGCTGTAAGCAACTTCTCGGTTGCCTCAACCCCGGCATCTGACATGATTAATGCCATTTCCAACTCATCGAAAAGTTCTTCATCAACTTTAACGCCGACAAAAATACCGCCAATGCTTTGACCCGTGCGTGATAAGCCCTTACGAAGGCGACTTAACCATGAACCTTTAGGGGCCGGAGCGGGTTCAACAGGTGGCTCGGGCTGTGGCTGTGGCTGTGGCTGTGGCTCGGGTTCGGGTTCGGGTTCGGGTTCGGGCTCAGTCTTAAGCGCAGGTTCGGGCTGCGCAAATGAATCATCACCTGTAGCTTCTGCTTCTGCTTCTGCTTCTGCTTCGACAGTGTCGCCCCCTGCTTGACTCAGCGAGTCAACAATCGCTTCATTAAGCTGAACTGGGCTAATATCCGAACTTGAATCAGGCTGTACCGCGCCACTTGCATCACTGGAGCTGAAAGAGACCCTTGCCTCTGGTTCTACAATGGCTTCAGCTTGTGGGCGAGTCACCTCGCGGAAGGCAGAATTATCAATCTGCAAGCTTTCTTGCTTCGCCAAGCCACTACGATCTGACTCGGTTGCGCTTAAAGGCATCGAGTCTTCCGTTGTTTGCTCCTTGTGTGCATCCGGCGTCTGCGC
>DATGRU010000159.1:0-9368 GCA_035303295.1 Paenalcaligenes sp. | reverse complement strand
CGCCAGAACCTAAATCTGGTGCGTCTACCAATTCCGCCACGTTCGCATTTGCATTTGTTTTGCAGCAAAGAAAAAGATTATAAGAGAGAATTTGATTTTTGCAAAGCATTTTCGCTCATTTGGTTGAATTGAGCTTAAATTGCTTGTTTAGAAAGGGTTTTGTTGGGTATGGCGGTACCTAGGGTATTCACGCAAAGTCGCCTTAAGCGTTGTCAGGTAGGGTGAAGGGTCTTTGCGTAATAAGGCTGGGATGACTAGGCTAGTGCTGTACGAATGCGTACAATCCCACGTTTGCTGTAAAAATAGCTAGACACAATAGGTGCCCTTGCTATTGAATATAGGGTTATACGGTTATTGTTGCCAAATTTCGGTAAAATATCCGATTATTTTGTTCACTTACTAATTTTAATAGGTCTCTAATGCAGCCCGATGTTGAAATTTTGTCCGGTTTGGAGCGCCGTATCGATTTGGTCGTTTCGGTGGCCGATGTCGAGAAAGAAGTCCAGACACAACTAAAACGCGTGGCGCGCACCGCTAAGATACAGGGTTTCCGTCCAGGTAAGGCTCCACTGTCTATTATCGAGCGCAGTCACGGCCCTGGTATCCGCTACGACGCGATCAATAGCGAATTGGGCAAAGCGCTTGACTCCGCTATTCAGGCAACCGGCTTACGCGTTGCGGGCACTCCTAATGTGGAAGGCAAAGAAGGCGAAGCTGAAGAGGGCACAATGGCTTTCACAGCCACTTTCGAAGTGTACCCAGAAATCGAACTTCCCGAGTTGGGCGGTCTTGAAATTACACGTAGCGCCTGCAATGTAGGCGATGCTGAAGTTCAAAGCACCGTTGATATCCTGCGTAAACAGCGCGCTACTTACGAAGCTGAGGCCGACCGCGCTGCTGCTGATAGCGATCGCGTTACCTTGGATTTCAAAGGCACAATTGATGATGTCGCTTTTGATGGTGGCTCGGCTGAAGGTTTCTCCTTTGTTTTAGGCGAAGGCAGAATGTTGCCCGAGTTTGAAGAAGCTGTTGCTGGCATGAAAGCCGGTGAAGAAAAAACCTTCCCACTCGAATTCCCTGCCGATTACGGCGGTGCTGAAGTTGCTGGTAAAACTGCACAGTTTGCAATTACTGTTACCGAAGTAGCTAAAGCCGTATTGCCTGAAGTTAACGACGAGTTCGCTAAAACGCTAGGCCAGCAAGAGGGCGATGTAGAAGCCTTGTTGAAGGATATTCGTGAAAACATCGAACGTGAAGTAAAAGCGCGCGTATTGGCTCGCACTAAAGCCAGCGTTATGGACGCCTTGTTAGCCGCTACTCAGTTCGACGTACCTAAAGCACTGGTTGATAACGAAATCCAAAGCCGTATCGCTGCTACGCGTGAAGAGCTAAAGTCTCGTGGTCTGCCCGACGCTGATAAGATGCCTATTCCGGAAGATACATTCCGTGAAGAGTCCGAGCGTCGTGTACGCTTAGGTCTGCTACTATCAGAATTGGTGAAGTCAGCTGATTTGCAGGCTAAGCCAGAGCAAGTACGCGCTCGTATTGAAGAGTTCGCTCAAAATTACGAACAGCCCGCCCAAGTTGTGACTTACTATCTCTCCGACCGTGAGCGTCGTGCCGAGATCGAAGCAATTGTGCTGGAAGACAATGTGGTTGAGCATGTATTGTCTCAGGCTAAAGTTACAGACGAAGAGGTGGCGTTCGACCAGATTATGGGAACAAATTAATGTCGTCTCGTTTTATCGATTTCTATGCCTCTATGCACGGTGGGCAGTCGGTTACGCCCAGCAGTTTAGGTTATATACCGATGGTTGTTGAGCAATCGGGCCGTGGCGAGAGATCGTATGACATCTATTCGCGCTTATTGCGCGAGCGCCTTATTTTCTTAGTAGGGCCGGTCAACGATCACTCAGCTAACCTGATTGTGGCGCAGCTGCTGTTTCTTGAATCGGAAAACCCCGATAAAGATCTGTCGCTCTACATTAATTCTCCCGGCGGTTCGGTTTACGCGGGCATGGCTATTTATGACACCATGCAGTTCGTTAAACCCGAAGTCTCCACCCTGTGTACGGGTATGGCGGCTAGCATGGGCGCGTTTTTGTTGGCGGCAGGTAAGAAAGGTAAGCGTTACGCATTGCCTAACTCTCGCATCATGATTCACCAGCCATCTGGCGGGGCTCAAGGTCAGGCTTCTGATATCGAGATTCATGCTAAAGAGATCCTTAGCTTGCGCGAGCGTCTTAATCGTATTCTGGCCGAGAACACAGGTCAGAATATCGAGCAGATTGCGCTGGATACCGAGCGCGATCGTTTCCTTGCTGCCGACGAAGCCGTAACGTACGGCTTAATCGATAAAGTCTTTACTCATCGTTCCGACGACGAGTAATCGATACCACCAGATCGTAATGCGGTCTGGTGGTATTCTGTTGTTTCAGCCTTAAGCGTTCATTCGCTTGTTCACCGAATTTCATATAAATCAATATGACCGATAAAAACTCGGCCGACGACAAAGTTCTGCATTGTTCTTTTTGCAACAAAAGCCAGCACGAAGTCGGCAAACTGATCGCTGGCCCAGGGTCGGTGTTTATTTGTGATGAATGCATCGGCTTGTGCAACGACATCATTCACGAAGAATCGCAAGAAAGTGCTAAAGAAGCGGTTAAAACTGAACTGCCCAAGCCAAAAGAAATTAAAGACTTTCTTGACCAGTATGTAATTGGCCAAGAGTCGCCTAAGCGTACGCTTGCAGTGGCTGTCTATAACCATTACAAGCGTATTCGCTACTCCGACCTCACTAACGATGGGGTAGAGCTCTCTAAAAGTAATATTCTGCTTATCGGGCCTACCGGTTCAGGTAAGACCCTACTCGCTCAAACCCTAGCGCGCATGTTGAATGTGCCTTTTGTGATGGCAGACGCTACGACACTAACCGAAGCAGGTTATGTCGGTGAGGACGTCGAGAATATCGTTCAAAAGTTGCTGCAAGCTTGCGATTACGATGTAGAGAAGGCACAAACCGCCATTATTTATATCGATGAAATCGATAAGATTTCTCGTAAAACAGATAACCCGTCAATCACTCGCGACGTGTCGGGTGAAGGGGTGCAGCAAGCCTTGCTGAAGTTAATTGAAGGCACTGTTGCCTCTGTGCCGCCTCAAGGGGGGCGCAAGCATCCGAATCAAGACTTTGTGCAGGTTGATACCACCAATATCCTCTTTGTAGTGGGTGGTGCGTTTGATGGCTTAGAAAAAGTCATCCGTAATCGTACCGAAAAATCGGGTATTGGTTTTTCTGCGTCGGTAAAAGCCAGCTCCGAGCGTGGTGTTGGTGAACTGTTCGCTGAAGTTGAGCCCGAAGATTTAATTAAATTTGGCTTGATTCCCGAGCTTGTAGGGCGCTTGCCCGTTGTGGCAACGCTGGAAGAGCTACATGAAGAGTCGTTGGTACGCATTCTTACCGAGCCACGTAATGCCATTATCAAGCAGTTCCAACAACTGTTTGCTATGGAAGATGTCGAGCTTGAGATCCAAGACGATGCGTTGCGTGCGGTAGCCAAAGCGGCTATTCAGCGTCGCACAGGGGCTCGGGGTTTGCGTTCAATTGTTGAGCAATCGCTGCTCGACACTATGTATGAATTGCCTTCACGCACCGATGTCGCTAAAGTGGTGTTAACGGCTGACGCCATCAACGGTGTTGCTAAGCCTCTGTTGGTTACTCGAGGCGAACACACCGATGATAATCCCGATAAAAACACGGGGCCCTCGTCGCCTCTAAAAAACGCGGTTGCTTAGTCGCTCGCTCTTTCCACGCTGAAACCTGAATCTCTTTTTGTGGCAAGTCTTGAAATTTCAAATATCGTCACAATGTGTAGAGATAAAGGTCATCTAAACGGGGAGGTTTAATACTTCCCCTTTAGGTGTCAGGCTTTATTAAAGGAAATTACTATGTCTGCGAGCCAGATTCTATCGACGGAACCCATGGACCTGCCGCTGCTGCCATTGCGCGATGTGGTGGTGTTTCCGCACATGGTGATTCCACTTTTCGTGGGTCGTCCCCGTTCTATTAAAGCGCTTGAGCTTGCCATGGAAAATGGCAATAGCATTTTGCTGGTTGCGCAAAAAACGGCCAGCAAAGACGAGCCCGGCCCCAACGACATGTACGATATTGGTTGTGCGGCGTCTATTTTACAAATGCTAAAGCTGCCCGATGGGACAGTAAAAGTATTGGTAGAAGGTGTTCAGCGCGCACGTATCAACCGTGTTAATGACGTAGAAACCCATTTTATGGGTAGCGTTGTGGTTGCCGAAGACGGCGAAGCAGGGGGCGCTGAAAACGAAGCCCTGCGTCGTGCTGTACTCGCGCAGTTCGAGCAATACGTCAAACTGAATAAAAAGCTTCCCCAAGAAATACTTACTTCACTGTCTGGCATCGATGAGCCCGGCCGGTTAGCCGATACCGTTGCTGCGCATCTGACACTGAAGCTTGAACAGAAACAGGCATTGCTTGAGTCCACGGACATCGGCGAACGTCTAGAGGCCTTATTGGCCCAGCTCGAATCTGAAATCGATATTCTTCAGGTCGAGAAGCGCATTCGTGGGCGCGTGAAAAAGCAGATGGAAAAAAGCCAGCGCGACTACTATCTGAACGAGCAGGTTAAGGCCATTCAGAAAGAGTTAGGCGAAGGCGAAGATGGGGCAGATATCGAAGAGCTAGAAAAGCGCATCGAAGAAGCCAAGCTACCTAAAGAGGCCCTCAAAAAGGCCGAAGCCGAGCTGAAAAAGTTAAAGATGATGTCGCCCATGTCTGCCGAGGCAACCGTGGTGCGCAACTACATCGATACCCTGTTGGGCATGCCGTGGCGCAAGAAGAGTCGTATCAACAACTCTTTGCCTAATGCACAGAAGGTGCTGGATGATGATCACTTTGGGCTTGAGAAAGTTAAAGACCGCATCGTCGAGTACTTAGCGGTGCAACAGCGCGTTAGCAAGCTGAAAACCCCCATTCTGTGTTTGGTGGGGCCACCTGGGGTGGGTAAAACCTCACTGGGTCAGTCAATTGCACGTGCCACTAACCGTAAGTATGTGCGTATGGCTTTAGGTGGTGTACGTGACGAGGCCGAAATTCGTGGTCACCGTCGTACCTACATTGGCTCGATGCCCGGTAAGATTTTACAGAACATGTCCAAGGTTGGTGTGCGTAACCCCTTGTTCTTGTTAGACGAAATCGACAAGATGGGTGCTGACTTCCGTGGAGACCCATCATCGGCCTTGCTTGAGGTGCTGGATCCAGAACAGAACCACACTTTCCAAGACCATTATCTTGAAGTGGATTTTGACCTGTCCGATGTAATGTTCGTAGCGACCAGTAATACGCTGAACATCCCGCCGGCCTTACTGGATCGTATGGAAGTGATCCGCCTATCTGGCTACACCGAAGACGAGAAAGTACGCATCGCATTTGATCACCTAATTCCTAAGTTGTTGAAGAATAACGGTGTGCGCGATGGCGAAGTCGAGATTCAGGAAGATGCTGTACGCGATATCGTGCGTTATTACACACGCGAGGCTGGTGTGCGCTCACTTGAACGTGAATTGGGTAAGATTTGCCGTAAAGTCGTGCGTAAATCGCTCGAGCGCAATCCAAACCCACGTAGCCGCAAGCCTGAAGATGTCGAAGGAATGGTAGTAACGTCAGAAAACCTGTCCGAGTTCTTAGGAGTTCGTCGTTATACCTTTGGTATGGCCGAAACCGAGAATAAAGTAGGGCAGGTTAGTGGTTTGGCATGGACTGAGGTGGGTGGCGATTTGTTATCCATCGAGGTCGTGGATATGCCGGGTAAAGGCAACATCCAGCGCACAGGTTCGATTGGCGACGTGATGAAGGAATCGGTCGAATTAGCACGTACCGTGGTTAGAGCTCGCGCTCAGCAATGGGGCCTAGCTGATTCGATTTTTGAGAAGCGAGATTTACATATTCACTTCCCAGACGGTGCTACACCTAAAGACGGGCCTTCAGCGGGTATCGCTATTACAACAGCCATTGTTTCTTCGTTAACGGGTATTCCTATTCGTTCCGATGTGGCGATGACCGGTGAAATTACGCTGCGCGGTGAAGTACTGGAGATCGGTGGGCTGAAGGAAAAGCTGCTTGCTGCTTTACGTGGTGGTATCAAAACCGTGATGATTCCCGAGTCTAACGTTAAAGATCTGGTAGAGATCCCTGATAACGTTAAGAATGAACTAGAGATTATTCCGGTTCGTTGGATTGATCGCGTGCTTGAAGTGGCGCTAGAAAAAATGCCTACCCCTCTTAGTGATGAGGAAGTAGAGCGTTTGGCAGCAGAGGCTTTGGCTGCATCAAAAGCTGCAGATACTAGCACCGGTGGTTTAACTAAGCACTAAGGCTTTGCGATGAAGGTGCTAGGCCAGCTTAGCGCCTAACAAAATAGGCCCGACATATTTCAAATGTCGGGCCTATTTTTATGCTTTTATTACGCAGTTGCTTGCTAGCGATTAATGCAAGGCAGTGGTACGTATGAGCCCTACTGCAATACCTTCGAGTGAGAATTCGTCGCTGGGTTGTACAACAATGGGATCGAAGTCGGGGTTTTCAGGCAGCAAAACCACGCTACCCCCTTTACGTTGCAAGCGTTTAACGGTTACGTCGTCACCAATACGAGCGACGACGATTTGACCATCGCGGGCTTCACTGCTTTTCTTTACCGCAAGCAAGTCGCCTTCGAGGATTCCTACGTCGCGCATACTAAGCCCGCGAACTTTTAGTAGGTAGTCGGGCGTTTGGCTAAATAGGCTAGTTTCTACACCGATTTCACGTTCTATGTGTTCGGCGGCCAATATAGGACTTCCCGCTGCAACATGACCAATGATGGGTAGTTGCAGTGATAGGTTAGCGATAAAGCCGTCTTGCTCGGGCTCGTCGGTGTCGGTTAAGCGTATACCGCGTGAAGCACCGGCAGTGAGTTCAATAGCGCCTTTACGGGCTAGGGCTTTGAGGTGATCTTCAGCGGCATTGGCCGACTTAAAGCCTAGGGTTTTAGCGATTTCTGCACGAGTAGGGGGAAAGCCGGTACGTTGTATCTCGCGGCGGATAATATCCAACACCTGCTGCTGACGAAGAGTAAGTTTTACTGCCATGATATCGCGCTGTTTATTTATACAGTTACGATTTTGAGCTATATCACGCTAAAGATCAAGCGTTCAGGGCTGTAATCAGCCAATAAAAAACCTAACGCCAGCAATAGCGTTAGGTTAGGGGGTAAAACCGAGTAGTAACGGTGATTACACGGGGAGTTTACAGTACGTTGGCAATGGCCTTCACAACAGCGTCGATGTTGCCGCTATTTAGCGCAGATACGCAAATGCGGCCTGTGCTGACTGCGTAAATACCGTGTTCGTCACGTAGGCGATCAACTTGGGCAGCGTTAAGGCCGGAATACGAGAACATGCCACGTTGATTTAAAACGAAGTCAAAGTTTTGCTGCACGCCTAGTTCTTTAAGCTTAGCAACAAATTGCTGACGCATTTCGCGAATGCGTACCCGCATGCCACCCAGTTCGTCACTCCATAAGGTGAACAGCTCGGGGTTATTAAGAACTGTTGCAATGACCTTACCGCCGTGGGTAGGTGGATTTGAGTAATTAGTACGAATGACTCGCTTCACTTGACTGAGTACTCGGGCCGATTCAGCGTTGTCTGCGGTGATTAAGGTAAGGGCACCAACGCGTTCGCCGTATAGTGAGAACGATTTAGAAAAAGACGAACTGATAAACAAGTTCATGCCGCGTTCGGCTAGCATACGGACCACGGCGGCATCTTCGTCTAAGCCTTCGCCAAAACCTTGGTAGGCGATATCGAGGAAAGGTACTAAATTGTGTTCTTGCAGTACGTCGGCAATTTGCCCCCATTGTTCAAAACTTGGGTCAACGCCAGTTGGGTTATGGCAACAAGCATGCAATACAACGATGGTTTGTGCGGGCAGTTCGCGTAACGCCGCCAGCATGCCAGCAAAGTCGAGATCATGAGTGCTGGGGTCGTAGTAGTTGTAGTTAATAACCTCAAAGCCAGCGCGTTCAAATAAAGCGCGGTGGTTTTCCCAGCTGGGGTTGCTAATGGCTACTTTACTATTGGGTAGTAGTTGCTTTAAGAAGTCGGCACCAATTTTAAGAGCACCAGTACCACCCAGAGTTTGAACGGTGACCGCACGACCGGCTTCGATAACAGGTGAGTCGTTACCTAACAGTAGGCGTTGCGCGCCCTTGTTATAGTCGGCAATGCCTTCGATGGGCAAATAGGCACGAGCAGAAGCGGCGGCAACTAAGGTGTTTTCCGCTTGCTGTACGGCTTTGAGCAAGGGCAGTTTGCCGTTGTCGTCGTAATAAACGCCTACACCTAAATTCACTTTTGACGGTCGGGTATCAGCGTTGTACTGTTCGTTTAAACCTAAGATAGGGTCGCGAGGGGCTTGTTCTACTGATACGAAAAGTGAAGTCATTTTGAAGTGTGAAGGCGTTGGATGAAGAATTACAAAACAGAAAATATTAATGTGATAATAAGGGCTTCCGTGTAGACGTGTCTAGTATGCAAGATTTTAAACCTAGCTTCATCGAGTATCCGAACAGTCCATTTTCGCTTTATCAGCCTTATCCGCCAGCGGGTGACCAACCCACGGCTATTAACGAGCTGGTCGAGGGCTTAGACGATGGTTTGATGTATCAAACCCTGCTCGGGGTAACCGGTTCTGGTAAAACCTACACCATGGCGAATGTCATCGCTCGTACCGGACGTCCGGCGATTGTGTTGGCGCCTAATAAAACATTGGCGGCACAGTTGTATGCAGAGATGCGCGAGTTCTTTCCAAAGAATGCGGTTGAGTACTTTGTGTCGTATTACGATTACTACCAACCTGAAGCGTACGTGCCGTCACGCGACTTGTTCATTGAAAAAGATTCGTCCATTAATGAACACATTGAGCAAATGCGTTTATCGGCCACTAAAAGTTTGCTCGAGCGTCGTGACACCATTATTGTCGGCTCGGTGTCATGTATTTACGGTATTGGTAACCCGGGCGACTACCATGCCATGGTGCTTACATTGCGTACTGGGGATACCATTGCACGCCAAGAGTTGCTGGCACGCTTAGTAGCGATGCAGTACGAGCGTAACGATGTCGATTTTGCTCGCGGTGTGTTTCGTGCCCGAGGCGAGGTTATTGACGTGTTCCCTGCGGAGAACGCCGAGTTAGCGTTGCGTATCACCATGTTCGACGATGAAATTGAATCCCTTGCGCTGTTTGACCCTTTAACGGGGGTAATGCAGCAAGAGTTGCGTCGCTTTACGGTGTTCCC
>DATGRU010000158.1:0-10070 GCA_035303295.1 Paenalcaligenes sp. | reverse complement strand
CAATATATCGAACATAAGAGTGGGTCGCCGTCCAAAAAAATGACGTAAAAGCTCGGATGAGCGGTAACCTCTGCACCAACTTTACGCTGAATTTGTTGTGGGGGCAAATAGCGGTTTTTACGCCTTTTCAATGGTTAAAAGCTCTGTGCCCTCAGCGACTTGGTCGCCTACCTCGTAAAACACCTTGCCAACACGTCCTTCTCGTGGTGATTGAATGGCGTGTTCCATTTTCATGGCTTCTAAAACCAGTAAAATTTGTCCACTTTTCACCACATCGCCAGCCGCTACGGCAATGGAGACAATTTTTCCGGGCATGGGAGCATTTAAATCCCCGTTGCCGCTAGGGGTGTCTTGATGCGACTGGGCAACGGGATTATGAAAATCCAAACGGTAGTGCTTAGCGTCCAAATTGAATTGATAGTGTTCACTGTCCACAAAGACCCGAACATTCAAGTGATGTTGGGCCAACTGTAGGTGGATGTGGTAACCATGCGGCAGTATGTCACTGTGCCATTGCAGTGGTCGGCCTTCGTAACGCCACCGCCCATCTTGTTGGCGTAACAACACCTCATGCGTATGTGAACCTGTTTTAAAGTGTAGGGCTTGGGTCCAGCGGCCATGTAAGCGCCACCCGTCGGTGCTGCTCCAAGGGTCGTCGTCAGTGTTGCTTGGCTCGGTGCTATGCCTAAAGCCAAGGGTGGCAAGGCGCGTAACGGCGGCGATGACTAGCGCTTCGGGGCTGAGTTTGGGGGGATCAGGAAAAAGCTGCGTGTAGCGCCGGTCGATAAAGCCTGTGTCGATGTCGGCCTTGGCAAACGCGTCGTCGTTACTTAGGCGTTGTAGGAACAGCAGGTTGCTATGCAGGCCGCTAAGATAACTTTGCTCTAGGGTGTTTTGTAGGGCGCTCAGGGCACGTGATCGGTCGGCTCCGTGCACGATTAGCTTAGCAATCATCGGGTCGTAATGGGGGCTGATGATGTCACCTTCACGTACAGCACTGTCAATGCGTAAGGGGGCGGGGCTAAAAGCACGGTGTGGCGGGAAGTAGAGTTGGTGTAATTGGCCGCTTGAGGGTAAAAACTGTTGCTCGGGCTGTTCTGCATAAATGCGGGCTTCAAAGGCATGGCCTTGTTGAGTAATTTGCGCTTGCGTTAGGGGTAGGGGCTCGCCAGCGGCGACGCGTAACTGCCATTCCACCAAATCCAAACCCGTAATTTGTTCGGTGACGGCGTGCTCAACTTGCAGCCGGGTATTCATTTCCATAAAAAAGAACGCGCCGCTGCTTGTGTCGTAAAGAAACTCGATGGTGCCAGCCCCAACGTAATTCACGGCTTTGGCGGCAGCAATGGCCGCGGCGTACATGTTTTGACGCTGATCATCGCTTAGTGCCGGGGCGGGTGCTTCCTCGATAATTTTTTGATGGCGTCGTTGCACCGAGCAGTCGCGGTCAAAAAGATGCACAATGTGGCCATGCTGGTCGGCAAATACTTGTACTTCGATGTGGCGCGGGCGGCTAATGTAGCGCTCGAGAATAACGTCTTGATTGGCGAAACTGTGTTGCGCTTCGCGCTGGCAGGCCAGCAAGGCATCGTTAAAGGCGTCAGCCTGTTCCACACTACGCATACCTTTGCCGCCGCCCCCTGCTGCAGCTTTAATCAGCAAAGGGAAGCCGATTTCAGTCGCTTGTTTGGCCAGATAGTCAGCCGCTTGATTGCTGCCATGGTAGCCCGGCACCAGCGGAACGCCTGCTTGTTCCAGTAGGCGCTTAGCGGCGGCTTTATCGCCCATGGTGGCAATGGCATCAGGCGATGGGCCGATAAACACCAATTGGGCTTGGGCACAGGCCATTGCAAAGGCTTCACTTTCGGCTAAGAAGCCGTAGCCGGGGTGAATGGCTTGGGCGTGTGTGGCTTTAGCGGCCTGCAAAATGGCAGGGATGTTTAAATAGCTTTTTTCAGCTTCGGCAGGGCCAATGCAGACGGCTTCGTCGGCCATTTGTACGTGTAATGATTGGGCATCTGCTTCAGAAAATACGGCGATGCTGCGTATTCCCATGCGTTGGCAGGTGGCAATGATACGGCAGGCAATTTCACCGCGGTTGGCCACTAAAACAGTGTGAAACATAAGCCCTCCCTTTACTTACATGCGAAACACCCCAAATTGAGTTTTTTCAATGGGGGCGTTCAAGGTGGCAGATAAGGCTAAAGCCAGTACTCGGCGTGTGTCGGCGGGTTCGATAATACCGTCATCCCACAGGCGCGCCGTCGCAAAAAACGGGTGGCCCTGCTGTTCATATTGCTCACGGATGGGGGCTTTGAACGCGGCTTCGTCGGCTTCACTCCAATTTTTTCCGGCCGCTTCCATGCCGTCACGTTTAAGGGTGGCCAACACACTGGCAGCTTGTTCACCGCCCATCACGGAAATACGCGCATTAGGCCACATAAATAAGAAACGGGGGTCGAAAGCACGCCCACACATGCCGTAATTACCGGCCCCAAACGAGCCACCAATGATGACGGTTAATTTGGGTACGGCGGCGGTGGCTACCGCGTTAACCATTTTGGCGCCATGGCGAGCGATGCCTTCGTTTTCGTATTTACGGCCCACCATAAAACCGCTGATATTCTGCAAAAAAAGCAGGGGGATATTGCGCTGGCAGCACAGTTGAATAAAGTGGGTGCCTTTTAAAGCCGACTCAGAAAACAAAATGCCTTGGTTAGCGATAATGCCAATAGGCATGCCATGCAAGTGCGCAAAACCGCAAACTAAGGTGGTGCCAAAGCGGGCTTTAAACTCGTCAAAAGCCGAGTCGTCCACCAGTCGCGCGATCACTTCACGTACATCGTAGTGTTGGCGAGAGTCGGCTGGAATGATGCCATTCAGTTCTTCAGGGGCGTAGCGTGGCGGTTTAACCGCTTGCAGTGGCCACGGTAGGGTTTTGTCGTGTGGTAAACGTTGAATTGCTTCACGAGCTAGTTGCAGGGCGTGGTCATCGTTTTCAGCTAGGTGGTCAGCCACACCTGATAAGCGGGTGTGTACATCGCCGCCGCCCAGATCTTCCGCGCTAACGATCTCCCCCGTGGCGGCTTTTACTAAGGGTGGGCCGGCTAAGAAAATTGTGCCTTGGTTACGCACGATGATGGATTCGTCGCTCATAGCCGGAACGTAGGCACCGCCAGCCGTGCAAGAGCCCATGACCACGGCAATTTGGGCGATGCCCATGGCGGACATCTGTGCTTGGTTGTAGAAAATGCGGCCGAAGTGATCGCGATCGGGAAAGACGTCGTGTTGATTGGGTAGGTTGGCACCGCCCGAGTCCACTAAATACAAACAAGGCAGGTGGTTTTGCTGCGCAATGTCTTGCGCGCGCAGGTGCTTTTTAACAGTGATGGGGTAGTAGGTGCCGCCCTTAACCGTGGCATCGTTGCACACGATCATGCATTCCTTACCCGCTACGCGACCAATGCCGGTAATCAGGCCAGCACCGGGGGCTTCGTTATCGTAAAGTTGGTAAGCCGCTAGGGGGGAAAGCTCAAGAAAGGGGCTTCCGGGGTCGAGTAAACGGCGTACTCGTTCGCGAGGTAACAGCTTGCCGCGTTCGGTATGACGTTGACGAGCTGCTTCGCTGCCGCCTTTGGCGTTTTGCCAGATGCGCTCTCGTAGCGCAACAATTTGCTCTTGCATGGCGAGGGCATTTTCAGCAAATTCCGGGCTGCGGGTTTGAACAGATGAATGCAGGATAGACATAAGCGTGTGTACCCCTCGTCATGTTGACTCCCGGCAGCAAGAGGCTGCCGGGTTAGGTGTCAACTTACAGCATTTCTACGGCCATGGCCACGGCTTCACCACCACCGATACATAAGGTGGCAACACCTTTTTTCAGGTTTTTCTGTTTCAATGCGGCAATCAGGGTAGCGATAATACGCGCGCCCGATGCACCGATAGGGTGACCCAATGCGGTGGCTCCACCGTGAATATTGACCTTATCGTGCGGAATATTCAGCTCTTTCATGGCCGCCATGGTAACCACTGCAAAGGCTTCGTTGATTTCGAATAGGTCAACTTCGTCGATGGTCCAGCCTGTTTTTTCTAACAGCTTTTGGATGGCACCCACGGGTGCGGTGGTGAACCATTCGGGCTCGTGCGAGTGGCTGGTGTGGGCGACGATTTTAGCCAGTGGCTGACAACCCAGTTCGGTGGCTTTGGAGGCACTCATCAGGACCAGCGCTGCCGCACCGTCAGAAATGGAAGACGAGTTCGCTGCGGTAACGGAGCCGTCTTTTTTGAAGGCCGGGCGCAGGTTCGGAATTTTTTCCGGCATGGCACGCTGTGGGGCTTCATCGGTATCAACGACCGTATCGCCTTTACGTCCGGCAATGGTGACTGGGGCAATCTCGTATTTGAAGCTGCCGTCTTCGGTTGCCGCACGGGCGCGACGTAGCGATTCCAGTGCGAAGGCATCTTGCTCTTCACGGGTAAATTGGTATTTATCGACGCAGCTTTCAGCGAAGATGCCCATAGGCGTATTACGCTGGTAGGCGTCTTCTAAACCATCTAAGGCCATGTGGTCGTAAACGGTAGAGTGGCCGTAACGATAGCCATCACGCCCACGCAGCAACAGGTAAGGGGCGTTACTCATGCTTTCTTGGCCGCCCGCAACAATAACCTCGGCGCTACCTGCCAGAATCATGTCGTGAGCAAACATAGCGGCTTTCATGCCTGAGCCGCACACTTTATGAATGGTGGTGGCTGACACGCTTTGTGGCAAACCAGCACCAAGCGTGGCCTGACGCGCTGGAGCCTGTCCTTGACCTGCTTGCAGCACGTTGCCCATTAATACTTCATCAACGTTTTCAGGTTGGATGCCAGCACGTTCTACGGCGGCTTTAATAGCAACGGCACCCAGTTGGTGTGCAGCTTGAGAAGATAGGCTGCCCAGCATGGCACCCATGGGTGTGCGGGCAACAGAAACAATGACTACGGGGTCTGACATGGATAACACTCCTACACAAAAGAAAGCAGGATTAGGCAGTAGGGCTTGTCTGTGGGGCAGACAGGCGCTTGGTGGCGGGATAAGGATAAATATTTTCTAGACGACCTTGTGCTACGTGGTCGCGGCAGGCATTCCACCACTCAGCATCTAGTAAAACAGAATGGTATGTCAGGAATGCGTCACGAATACGTGGGTCGCCTAATAAAAACCAACGAAATTCCTCGGGAAACACATCGTTTTTGGCAACCGGATACCACGGTTCGCTGGCCATCTCGGCTTCTTCATTTGGCGCCGGTGGAATGGTGCGAAAAGTCATTTCTGTCATACGTTGAATTTCATCATAGTCGTAAAAAACCAGCCGGCCTAATCGGGTAATGCCGAAGTTTTTATATAACATATCGCCGGGAAAAATATTATTGGCCGCAAGTTCTCGTATGGCATCACCGTATTGCTTAATGGCGGACTTAATGGCGTTGTCATTGGCGCGGCTTAAGTACAAATTCAGGGGCAGCATGCGCCGTTCAATGTAGACATGACGGATGATGATGCTGTCGGCGGTTTCGTCCAATAAGCTGGGGATTTCTCGTCGTAACTCTTCGAGTAAAGCGCTGGAAAAACGGTTTTTGGGTAGCGCCACATGAGAATATTCCCATGTGTCCGCCATGCGGCCAGCCCTATCGTGTTTCTTCACCAGTAGGTAGCGTTTTTTGACCGTAGCGTGGTCCATACCGTCTTTGCGGATGCGGTCTCGAATTACCTTAAAGACATAGGGGTAGGAGGGCAGAGTGAACACGCACATTACCATTCCTTCAATACCGGGAGTGCGCTGAAAGAGGTCTTTAGAGTGACTAAGGTGATGCAGAAAATCGCGGTAAAACAGGGTTTTGCCCTGCTTCTGCAAACCAATAGCGTTGTAAAACTCAGCCTTGCTTTTACGGGGTAGTAACGAGCTTAAAAAATCCACGTAGGCCGAGGGGATATCCATGTCCACTAAAAAATAGGCTCGGGTAAAACTGAATAGGGTGCTGAGGTCGTCACTGTTATCCAGCAAGGCATCGACTTCGATTTCGCCAGCGGGTGTGTGGGTCAGGGCGATGGCGAATGGGTGTAGGGTGCCATGGTTAATAAAGCGGCCCACGATGTACGCCCCCTTATTCCGAAAAAATAGAGAGTTGAGTACCTGAACCTGACAATCTTGGCCCAATCGATGGCCGGGATCGGCGGGTAAGCGCTGGCGCAGTAGGCCAATGATGCGGCGGGCTAAACGGCGTACGTCCGTCGGTAAGTCGGCAAAGGGGGCGGCCAGACCGAAATCGCTAATCAGTTGCCGCAGTGTGGCCATCAAACCCTGTTCAGTGGGGTAATAGGCCCGATATGAAGGTTGTTGACCGTCTAGGTAGTCGGTAGCAATAGCAGGGCGTACAAATAAAAAATCGTTGTTGAAGTAATTGCGGTGCAGCACCCGGCACGATACTGAGTTAAAAAAGGTCTCGGCACACTCGGGTTGTAGGTGGGTATGCAGTAACTCGACCACTTCTTTTTTAACGTGGTGCCAGAATTGGCGTTGCTGGGTGTCCAACTGGCTTAGGGTGCTTTGCTGGGTAGCAGCTGAGGCAACGCGGCTGCCTTTTAAGGCCGCCCCCAATATCGCGGCGCATTCACGCACACGGATGTCGTAATACTCAATACGCTCTCGTGAGAGTTGTTGAATACCGTGCCAGTCACCCGATTCAAACAATACTTTGGCGCGCTGTGCGCTGTAGCGAAACAAGGCGTAGTGGCGGTTAAAGCCCTGCACGATGGTTTGTGCAACGTCTTGTGCCGAGGGGCCTTGTGCAGGTAGCGGGGTAATACTGGGTGTATCAGACAAGTGTATGGCCATGGTGAAGCGTAATAGTTAAGCTGTTTCAGTAAAGAGTTCGCGTCCAATCAGCATGCGCCGAATCTCGCTGGTGCCTGCGCCAATTTCGTACAGTTTGGCGTCACGCCATAAGCGTCCGGTGCTGTATTCATTGATGTAGCCGTTGCCACCTAAAATTTGAATGGCTTCGCCAGCCATCCAGGTGGCTTTTTCGGCGCTGTAAAGAATGGCTGCGGCGCAGTCCTTACGTAAATCGCGCCTATAGGTGTGCTTATCGAGTAGTCGTGCCACGCTGTAGCATAGGGCTCGGCTGCTTTGATGGGCGGTGTAGAGATCAGCCAGCTTGGCTTGAATCAGTTGAAATTCGCCGATGGGCTGACCGAATTGATGGCGGTCGTGCACATAGGGCAAGACGATATCCATGACGGCTTGCATGATGCCAAGCGGGCCACCTGCAAGGACGGCGCGCTCGTAGTCGAGCCCACTCATCAACACCTGAACCCCCCCATTCAGTTGACCTAAGATATTGCTCTCGGGCACCTTGCAGTCGGTAAATACTAGCTCGCCCGTGTGGCTACCGCGCATGCCTAGTTTGTCGAGCTTTTGGGCTACAGCAAACCCTTCAAAGCCCTTCTCGACAATAAAAGCAGTGATACCGTGCTGCTTGGCATCGGGGTCTGTTTTGGCATACACAATCAGGGTGTCGGCATCGGGGCCGTTCGTGATCCACATCTTGTGCCCGTTTAATACATAGTAGCCATCCCGTTTGTCGGCTCGTAGACGCATGCTAATCACATCCGAGCCAGCGCCGGTTTCACTCATGGCCAGCGCGCCAATGGCGGTGCCAGCGATTAAGTCGGGTAGATACTTGGCTTTTTGTTCCTCAGTGCCGTGGCGGTAAAGCTGGTTCACGCACAGATTCGAGTGCGCGCCATACGATAAGCCCACCGAGGCACTGGCACGGGAAATTTCTTCCATAACCAGTAGCTGGGCTAAATAGCCCATGCCGCTGCCGCCATCGGCCTCGCTGACGGTAATACCTAAGGCGCCCAGATCGCCAAGTTTGGGCCAAAGCTGCATCGGAAACTGGTCGTTCTGATCCAGCGCGTGGGCCAGTGGTGCAATTTCTTTGTCGGTAAACTGGCGCACCGTATGGCGTAGCATGTCTAACTCTTCACCCAGATCGAAATCGAGTTCAGGTCGATGCATAGTGCTCTCCCGAAATAATGGTTAGGTACACCGAGTGGCGTTAGCCGGTGCATGTTTTGTTATACGGTGTTTTGATGTGTCGAGGTAATTGGGGTTTGCCTGTTTGCTGCGTTGCCACACTGCTTGCACCCAGCGGTGGCTACCAGTAAGGTTGAGAGGCACTTATGGAGAGCTTGATGACAGCAGATAAACATGTGCTTTCGTATCCCTTGGGCGAAGCACAACCCGAAGCGGGGCAGATGATGGAAGTGGCCGCTGGCGTGTATTGGCTACGTATGCCGCTGCCATTCGCCTTGAATCACATTAATGTTTGGTTATTACGAGACGAGATCGACGGGCGCGAAGGTTGGACGCTAATTGATACCGGTGTAGCACGTCCTGAAATCCAAGCGCACTGGGAGCATGTGTTCGAGCACGGCCTAGATGGGTTGCCAGTGTTAAGAGTGGTGGTAACCCATATGCATCCCGATCATGTGGGCTTGGCGGGCTGGGTGTGCGAACGCTGGGATGCCCCCTTATACATGACCATGACCGATTACATGGTGGCGCGTTTTTGGACGCAACCGGATCCAGAGGGCAGCTTGTCCAGTGGGCCGAATGGTCGGGCTGCGGCGGCGCACTTTGCACGTCATGGCTTAACGGACCCACAGGCTCAGGCACAAATTGCCGAACGGGCTGGTTATTACCCCAGTTTGGTGGGGCCGCTGCCACCGCGTTTTCATCGCTTGCTGCATGGCGAGTCGTTGCGTATGGCTGGCTGCGACTGGCAAATTATTGTTGGTTACGGCCATGCGCCTGAACATGCCGCCTTGTATAGCGCCAAGTTGGGGGTGCTAATTTCAGGGGATATGGTGTTGCCGCGAATCTCTACTAATGTCAGTGTGTTTGATATCGAACCGGAAGCAAACCCCTTAACCCAGTTTTTGACCTCATTGCATCGTTACGACGATTTACCTGCTGATACCTTGGTTTTGCCGTCGCATGGGCATCCTTTTATTGGTTTGCATACGCGTATTGCACAACTGCGTGCGCATCACCAAGATCGGTTACACGATACTTACGAGGCCTGTGCGCACGGTTTGAGTGCGGCTGAGCTCGTGCCAGTGCTGTTTAAACGTCAGCTGGACATTCATCAATTAAGTTTTGCGATGGGTGAAGCCGTGGCGCATTTGCATGCCCTTTGGTATGGCGGCACGTTGCGTCGTGAACAAGATGCTGATGGCGTGTATCGCTTTTACGCAATCTAAGCTGGCAGCGGTTGTGGTAGCGTATGCACTTTCGTGACTAATTCACCTTTATTGTTGACCCACTTATGAGCGACTCTTCTACTCACCTTCATACTCGCCTGCAGCATACTGGTCTGGCTGATTTTGATCCCCAAACAGGTGCTGCCCCAGTGGCCACGCCTGCAGTGCGTAGTAGTACGGTTCGATTTAAAAGCTTGGCCGACTTAGATCGTGCCCAGCGCGCCTTAATGGCAGGGGAGCGTTCACCTGTGTATGGGCGAGGTGGCTTGGATACGCATGCCGCGTTAGAGCAGGTGTTTTGCGAACTGGAGAATGGCCAGCGTACTTACTTAGTGCCCTCGGGCATGGCAGCCATCGTGTTGGGGATAAGTGCGTTTGTAAAACATGGCGACCACGTAATCGTTACCGACTCAGCGTATGCACCCGTTAGGGCCTACGACAAAGGGCTTGCGCAGCGTATGGGGGTTGAAATTAGCTATGTGAAGCCGGATGTAGAGTCGGTGCGTCAAGCGATTAAACCCAACACCAAAGTCTTGTACATGGAATCGCCCGGATCCCTGTTAATGGAAATGATCGATACGCCAGCCTTGGCTGCCTTGGCGCGTGAGCATCAGTTAATTAGCGTGTTGGATAACACCTGGGGCTCGGGTTATGCCTATAGGCCTCTGGATTTAGGGGTACAGGTGTCGGTAGTAGCCGGTACTAAGTATGTAGCAGGGCATTCCGATCTGTTATTGGGTGCTGTGGTAACCAATGATCC
>DATGRU010000157.1:0-4013 GCA_035303295.1 Paenalcaligenes sp. | reverse complement strand
GGAAAGATTTCTAGATTTAAAGCATCTACCCCAGCACCCAAATTAAACACTGCTTTAAGCGCCGTTTGCTGTTGGAATAACTGTGCCGAGGGCTGCCAGACCACAGCATAATCTGCCGAACTTACGGCTTGATCTTCCTGCCAAGCATAGACCGTCCAATGCGGATTCAGCGTGGCAAACGCCTCAACCCATTTCTGGTTAACGGTGGGTGAACCCGCAGCAATAATAACCTTAGGCATGGTGCTCCTTAGCGCTTGGCTTTTAATAACGAACCCAGTACACCGCGCACAGCTTTAGTGGCCCCCCTGCGCAGTTCTGATTTCAGCACCGACTGCACCAGCCCATCGCGCTTACCACCTCGTGGCCCTGTGGATCCAAACAGCCAATCGTTCACCACCGAGGCCAAACCACCGCTCTCATTTTCAGCGGCATCCTGTGCCTCGGCCGCTTCACGTATACGTTGCTCTAGCACTTCGTACGCCGACTCGCGATCGATCGTGGTGTCGTACTTCAAGCCTAAGCTTGATGCGGCTCGCAACTGACTTTTTTCAGCTTCGGTAGCAGGACCAATGCGACTACCGGGCGCATGCATCCATGCTTGCTGCGTAATACCCGGAATCCCTTTTTCATCCAAGGTGGACAACAACGCTTCCCCCACCCCTAGATGCGTAATCGCAGCCTCTACATCCAACTCCGGATTCGGCCGCATGGTTTGCGCCGCAGTACGTACTGCCTTTTGATCCCGCGGCGTATAGGCGCGTAAAGCGTGCTGGATGCGATTGCCTAACTGACCCAAAATGGTGTCAGGAATATCAGATGGGTTTTGCGTCACAAAATAGACCCCCACCCCTTTAGAGCGAATCAGTCGAACCACTTGTTCCACACGTTCGAGTAATGCCTTGGGCGCATCGTTAAACAACAAATGGGCTTCATCAAAGAAGAACACAAACTTAGGTTGAGCCAGATCACCCACTTCGGGCAAGCGTTGGTATAACTCAGCGAGCATCCATAATAAAAACACAGCGTACAAACGCGGTGATTGAATCAACTTATCAGCTGCCAGAAGGTTCACTACGCCTTTGCCGGAAGCATCGGTACGAATCCAATCGGCAATGTCTAAAGCGGGTTCACCAAAGAACTGATCAGCGCCCTCGCCTTCCAACCGTAATAAAGCACGCTGTATGGCCCCTACTGAAGCTGGCGAGATATTGCCGTACTCAGCGCGTAGCTCTTTAGCGCGTTGCGCCACATGCTCGAGCATGGCACGCAAATCTTTAAGATCCAGAATCAGCAACCCTTCATCATCGGCTAGCTTAAAGACGATATGCAAAACGCCTTCTTGGGTTGGATTCAACTCGAGCATGCGTGAAAGCAACAACGGCCCCATATCCGACACGGTGGCTCGAATCGGATGCCCTTGCTCGCCAAACACATCCCAGAACACGACGGGTGCGGCGCCAAACTCAGGTTCGGGCAAACCCAGCTTCTGTAGACGTTCCTGTAATTTGGGATTGGCCTGAGCGGCTTGCGAAAGCCCACTTAGGTCACCTTTTACGTCGGCAACGAAAACCGCCGTTCCCTGACGGGAGAAGGATTCGGCCAATAACTGTAAACTAACGGTTTTACCGGTACCGGTAGCGCCAGTAATACACCCATGACGGTTTGCCATTCGCGGCAATAAAACGATTTCAGACTGCTGTCCGGTCGCAATTTTTATCGGCTCTGCCATACTGGAACCCTAAGTTATAAAATGACGAATTAAAGGTGTTTAACCCTAGTGCTTGAGTGTAGTCCAGACTAACTTTTGCGCACAGGCTAAAATACCTTACTGAATCGATACTTCGTAAACTCAAATTATTGGTAATTGTTTATGGCTGGACATAGTAAGTGGGCGAATATTCAACACCGCAAAGGGCGTCAAGATGCTAAGCGCGGTAAGCTTTGGACGAAAATCATTCGTGAGATCACGGTTGCTGCGCGCGAAGCAGGGCCCGACCCCGAAGCCAATCCACGCTTACGTTTGGCCTGCGAAAAAGCCTTCGCCGCCAACATGCCCAAAGATAACATTAATCGCGCTATACAACGCGGTGCCGGTGGGAACGATGGTGATAACTTTGAAGAAATACGCTTCGAAGGCTATGGGGTGGGCGGTGCCGCCGTTATCGTCGACTGTATGACTGACAACCGTCAGCGTACGGTTTCCGATGTACGCCACGCTTTTTCCAAACATGGCGGTAATTTAGGCATCGATGGTTCCGTTGTCTTTCAGTTCGAGCATTGCGGCCAATTTATTTTTGCTCCTGGCTCGTCCGAAGAGAAAATTATGGAAGTAGGCCTTGAGGCCGGTGCACACGATGTGATTACCGACGAAGAGGGTCTAATCGAAGTGGTTTGCACACCCTCACTGTATGCCGAGGTAAACCAAGCCTTCATTGACGCAAACTTGGTTCCCGAAGTGCATGGCGTCGTCATGAAAGCCTTAAATGAAAGCGAGCTCGAAGGCGACGATGCGATAACCATGCAAAAAATGCTAGATGCTTTAGAAAGTCTGGACGATGTGCAAGAGGTCTATACCACTGCCGTCATGGATGAAACCGAATAATTTTTCACTACATTAGGATCGCAATGGGCTGCCCCACAGCCTGCGCATTACATTACATATGAAGCTTCTCGTCATCGGCGGCGGCGGCCGTGAACATGCGCTGGCATGGCGCCTAGCCCAGTCACAACGGGTTAATACCGTATTCGTCGCGCCTGGCAATGGTGGCACTGCCACCACCCCTCGTCTAAAAAACGTGAACATCACACACGTTAACGACCTAGTAGAATTTGCTCGCTCGGAAAATATTGCATTTGCTGTGGTGGGCCCTGAAGCCCCACTCGCAGCAGGTGTAGTCGACGCGTTTCGCGCAGCGGGCTTGCGTATTTTTGGTGCGACTCAAGCGGCAGCCCAGCTGGAAAGTTCTAAAGACTATGCCAAGGCGTTTATGCAACGCCAGCACATTCCCACAGCTGCCTACGCTACTTTCACCGACCCCGTTCTGGCCAAAGACTACATTCGTCAACAAGGTGCCCCAATTGTGGTTAAAGCCGATGGCCTGGCCGCGGGTAAAGGCGTCATTGTGGCCATGAGCGAACAAGAGGCCTTGGATGCCATCGACGATATGCTGGGCGATGGACGCTTTGGTGACGCGGGTGCACGGGTTGTGATTGAAGAGTTTCTAACCGGTGAAGAAGCCAGTTTCATCGTGATGTGCGATGGGAACAATGTATTGCCACTGGCCACCAGTCAAGATCACAAACGCTTAAAAGATGGTGACCAAGGCCCGAATACAGGCGGTATGGGTGCCTACTCGCCCGCTCCTATCGTGTCACCTACCTTGCATAATCGCATTATGCGCGAGGTCATTCTGCCCACTACACAAGGCATGGCTAAAGAAGGCATTCCTTTTTCAGGCTTTTTATACGCTGGCCTGATGATCGGCGAAGGCCCCGACAGCACACGCAGCCTGAAAGTGCTGGAATATAACTGCCGTCTGGGTGACCCCGAGGCCCAACCCATCATGATGCGCATCAAAAACGATTTGGCAGATGTGTTCGAACTAGCCATCGCTGGCAAACTCAATGAAGCCGATATCGACTGGGACCGTCGCACCGCACTGGGCGTCGTCATGGCTGCCGCGAACTACCCTGAAGACCCACGCAAAGGCGACGTTATTCATCAACTACCCGAAAACAACGAGCATTGCATGGTGTTTCACGCCGGTACTGCTTTAGAAAACGGTCAGCTTGTTACCTCAGGTGGGCGTGTGCTGTGCGTTACCGCCTTAGGCGAATCCATTCGTCGAGCACAAGATAAAGCGTATGCCGCGGCTGCTCAAATTCAATTTGACGGCAAACAGTTCCGTTCCGATATCGGCTGGCGCGCTATAACTGGCGCTGACGCATCGTAAATTAAGGAGTCATTTTCTGGCATGAGTGTTACCGTATCCGATGTCCGTGATTACTTTCTA
>DATGRU010000156.1:0-10035 GCA_035303295.1 Paenalcaligenes sp. | reverse complement strand
CTTCAGTGGGACGACTCACTTGTGTAGCGAATAACGAGCACTCGCCCGCGTATTCACCGCCAGGCAAGTATTCTATTGCCGTGTCAGCACACGCACCACAACATGTGGCTACCCCTAACTGACCTTGTAGATCAGTAATACTGGTGGCCCCTTGTGATACAGCCTCTTTAACTTGACGCTCGGTAATGGCGTTACATATGCAAATATACATGAGAACCATTATCATCCGTAATTAGAACTATGGCAATAGTATGAAGCCAAAGATTGTGTTTTCTATCCTAGGTATAACCCTAATAAAAACATAAAACCGTGGTTTTTATGCCATATCGCACAAAATCAAGCACTTAGCCTAAGCGCAAGTTGGCTTCTAGTGCGCCTAATTTTGACTGCATAGTGCTGTATCAGTTCCTTTAAGACTTAACGCGCCGCCAATGAACGGGCTTTACGCTGCGAAGCGGCTTCAATTCCCAACACATCTCGATATTTCGCCACCGTACGCCGTGCCACGGTAATCCCCTCTTCGGCCAGTAAACGACTTAAGGCGTTATCCGACAGGGGCTTAGTAGCTGGCTCTTGTGCGATCAATTCACTAATACGCGCCTGTACCGCGCCGGGTGCAATGGCGCTACCGTCTTCGTTACGCAAACCCTCTCCGAATAAAGTGCGTAATTCAATAGTGCCTTGGGGGGTTTGCATGTATTTTTGGCGTGTTGCGCGTGAAACCGTGGATTCATGTAGCTCAAGCACCTGCGCCACATCGCGTAACAACAAAGGCCGTAGGGCGGCTGGGCCGTATTGAAAATAGGCCCGTTGATGATCCACAATGGTTTGCCCAACACGGGCAATCGTAATATGGCGATTATTTATATTGCGGATTAACGCCTGCGCCGCTTGCTGTTGCTCTGCCAATTGTGGATGACTGCGCGCATCCCACCCCTCAAGCTGTCGTAAACGTAAGCGCGGCACCACCGCTGGATTCACTTGGACAACCCAGCCCGAACCCACCTGCTTTAGCAACAAATCGGGCACTACGTAATCGGCAACGGTCTCAGCCCACGGCGCACCGGGTTTGGCCTCAAAGCTAAGTATCAATGCATAAGCCTGCTGGGCCAGCTCTAGCGGCGCACCCAAGGCTTCAGCCAGTCGCTGCATGCTGGCTGTGGATAACAAACTTAGGTGCTGTGTAATCGCTAGGCGTGCTGCCGTCTTTAGTTCAGGGCTTAAGGTATGTTCCTGTGCATACCGCTGTAATTGGATTAACAAGCATTCCGCTAAAGACCGCGCCCCCACCCCCGCAGGTTCCAGTTGCAACAATCGTTGGTGAGCCGCTTCAACCTCACTTAGGCTAATTTCCAACTCGGCGGGCAAATAACTCACGAACTCAGCTAGCGTGCACGACAAATAACCGTTATCGTCTAATTCCGTAATAAGCAGCTCAAGCAACGCGCGCTGACGCGGCTCAGATCTCCCCATCACCAATTGGGCGTTCAAATGATCGGCCAACGTAGGGGACTCAGTGGCCTCGGGGAACCAATCGTTATCATCATCGGGGGATGAGTTGGCAAAACCCAACATCGCACTTTCGGCGATACGACTGGCGGATGCCCCATCCCCCGCTTCAATGCCATACTGTTGCTCAGCGTCTACGCGCTCAAGCAGCGGGTTGTCCACCAAGGCCTGCGCCAGCTCTTGCTCTAACTCCAGCGTCGATAGCTGCAGTAGCCGTATCGACTGCTGCAGTTGAGGTGTCAGTGCTAAATGCTGCTGCTGACGTAACTCTAACGACTGATTAGTTTGCATACCGACAATGAATCATCCGATTACCGAACCAAGGTCTTCCCCCAGCCCGCAAGATAGCAGCCGCTTACGCAGCACGCTATTAAAGTTAACCGCCACGCAAAAAATTATCAGTACCAGCGTTATTGTTGTGGTTGCCTTAATCTGGTGGGACCTGCTTAATCGCATGATCGCCTTTGGCCGTGGTATTGATTACAGCGGTTTATTCAACGCGCTGGGCCTTGATACCATCGCTTTGATTCAGCAATACAACCCCTTTTTCTGGTGGACTATTGTTGCAATTTGTACCTTCATTATTGCCTATTTTTTGTTTCGCTTTACGATGTATACGCATCGCGTCTGGCAAAACCGTGTGGTGAACGAAACCGTGTTCAGCGACTTGGTGAATGGCCTATCAGCACCCGCCTGTGAAGTGATCCACTGGGCTTGGTACGATCGCCGTTATCCCATAACCGTGGGCGACTTGCAACGCGCCCACCATGAACTGCGAGCTGGCCGCTTTTCCATGATACATCTGGCCGAACAACAAGCTGCCATGATTGATCTTGGCCGCCAACGTCCTACCGACAGCAAAAAAGACTTGCAATCTGTAGATTTTCATGTTTGACTATCGTCATGGAACATTCGCGCACAACCACTCTCTTTTATGCGTTCGGCAGCCACTCGGCTCGCCACGATGCGTTGTGCGCCACAGCTAGTCTTTCTATTTCTGCACTACTACCACTACTGCTAGCGCCCGGTTGCCGGGCCTAGAGTCTCGTGGCAGCTCGGCAGCCATACCCAGCCACTTTATTTGAACACCGTCACTGGTTATTCAAGTCTGTTGTGGTTCTGGTGGCGGTGAAAAGTTTCTTAGCTTTTTCGCCCGACAGGTGCAATCATGATTTCCAACCCATCTGAAAAATACATCCCCTTCGCGCCCTTTGCGCGTGATTTTGCTGAACGTACTTGGCCGTCCAAGCGTATCGAAAAAGCGCCCATCTGGATGTCTACCGATTTGCGCGATGGTAACCAAGCGCTTATCGAGCCCATGAGTGTGCCGCGCAAACTCCGCTTTTTCGAGTTGCTTGTCAAAATCGGCTTTAAAGAAATTGAAGTGGGCTTCCCTTCAGCCTCGCAAACCGACTTCGACTTTGTACGTAAGTTAATTGACGAAAACCGTATTCCTGATGACGTAACCATCATCGGCTTGACGCAATCGCGCCAAGATTTAATTGAACGTACCGTCGAAGCCATGGCTGGGGCGAAAACCTCCATGGTGCACTTGTATAACGCCTGCGCACCGGCCTTCCGCAAAATTGTGTTCAACATGGAAAAAGACGCCATTAAGAACATCGCGGTAACCGGTACACAAATGGTGAAAGAAGCCGTTAAAGCACACCCTGAAACCACATGGCGCTATCAGTACTCGCCTGAAGTGTTCAGCACCACCGAGCCTGAATTTGCGTTAGACGTATGTAATGCCGTGGTCGAAGCGTGGAACCCTAGCCCCAACGACCCTATTGTGCTGAACTTGCCGGCTACCATCGAAGCCACCACCCCCAATCTGTATGCAGACCAAATTGAATGGATGCACCGCAATTTGAATCGTCGCGACAGCATCGTTTTAAGTTTGCACCCACATAACGACCGCGGTACCGCCGTTGCCGCCGCCGAGTTTGGCGTCATGGCAGGGGCCGACCGTATCGAAGGGTGTTTGTTCGGTAGTGGCGAACGTACCGGTAACGTGTGTTTGGTAACCTTGGCATTGAACCTGTACACCCAAGGTGTCCACCCCGGTTTAGACTTCTCGGACATTGACGAAGTGCGCCGCTGCGCTGAAGAGTGCAATCAATTACCGGTACACCCACGTCACCCTTACGCTGGCGACTTGGTATTTACCGCCTTCTCGGGCTCACACCAAGATGCCATTAAAAAAGGTTTCGCGCAGCAAAAAGCCGATGCCCCATGGGAAGTACCCTACTTGCCGATCGACCCTGCCGACCTCGGTCGCAGTTATGATGCCGTTATTCGCGTTAACAGTCAGTCGGGTAAAGGTGGCGTATCGTACTTGCTGGAACAAGAGCACGGCTTGGCTTTACCACGTCGCTTGCAGATTGAATTCAGCCGCGCCATTCAACGCGTTACCGATGAAACCGGTAAAGAAGTAACACCTGAGTCCGTTTACGACATCTTCACACGCGAGTACTTGGCTACCCAAGGCCCTTGGAAGCTGATTACCCATACGGTAAGTAGCCAGCCCAAAGCCGACAACGACAGCATGAACCAGCGTTTCGATATTGAGCTGATAGTTAGCGTAGACGGCGAAGAACGCCATTTAAAAGGTCATGGCGACGGCGCATTAGCCGCCTTCATTGATGCTATCGCTTTACCCATTAAAGTCATGGATTACACCGAACACGCCATTGGCAGCGGTACCGACACCAAGGCGGCTACCTATGTAGAAGCCCGTATTGACGACGGTAACACTGGCTTTGGTGTGGGGGTACACCAAGATATTCTGACTTCTTCTTTCAAGGCCATTCTTAGCGCGGTTAACCGTCACGAGTTAGCCAAACGCGCCGAAGCAGCAGTAAGCGCCTGATTGAACACCTGAGCCGGCCTGTTAAGCACAGGCTGCGCTCTGCACGTTGGTGTCAATGGTGATCCTGTTGCCCACCCAAACGTTAAGCGCCTGCGTTATCCCGCAGGCGCTTTGCTTTGTGCCGTTAAAGCGAGCCAACTACCACGCCGTGTTTGCAGGCTCCCACATCACATCCGCCTCGGCGGCGGCCGACCTACGCATCAGGTCTAATAAAGGGAAAGCACGCTGCCTAAAACTAACCGGTTGCTTCATAGGGTGTAAGGGGGGCTCATCATCGTCGTGGCCATCGTCTTTATGTTCAGGTTCGGTATCAATGGACATGGCCGTTTCTACGCCTCGAATCGCACGGGCCAGTTGATCATGCGGTATCACGCCACGCTGCGGTAGCTCATCAGCATAGGGTCGACCGGCTGCTTGCAAAATAGGCAGTGCATCGACAGCTAACATCATGACTTTTGGAGCGGCCTTGGAATTGAAGACAAGTAACATCGTGCTCTCCTTTTATCGTGTTACAGCCCTGCGGCTAGGCGTATCAAGCTAAAGCGCGTGGTCGGCACCACGGGTTCCCTTCAACAGTTCCAGTATACCCCTAGCCTTAACAATGCTTACCCCCGTCAAAACCCGAAGCCACGTTTTGCTACAACTGCCAACATGGGCTGCGCGATTCATGGCGGGAAGGCCACGACATGGTGGCAAGGGAAGAAATCCAAAGCAAATCACGCTATTATGTAGTTCTTAGTACCCGAACGCTGGGTACCGCTTGTCTTAATGCCCGCGTTAACACTGGGCAATGCACCTAACTCACAGAATTTTATATGCTTGCAGAGCAACAACAACAGCTCATCGCGCTACTTCAAAGCGCCGTTCATGCACTGGTTCCAGATGCCACACCCACCATCACCCTAGAGCGCCCCAAGGTGGCTGCACACGGTGACATTGCCTCGAACGTGGCTATGCAACTTGCGCGCCCCGCCAAACGCAACCCGCGTGAACTTGCTCAACAAATTGTCGACCATGTCTTGGCGAGTGACGACGCTCGTACGCTTATCGCCTCGGCCGATGTGGCTGGGCCCGGCTTTATCAACTTCCGCCTTACCCACGCTGCCCATCAAGCCGTATTAACGGCTATACGCCAACACGGCGAGCACTACGGTGTGCAATCCGGTCGCGACGACAAGGTAATGGTAGAGTTTGTGTCTGCCAACCCAACCGGCCCTCTGCACGTTGGTCATGCTCGTCAGGCCGCATTGGGCGACGCCATTTGTCGTTTATTCAGTAGTCAGGGCCATCACGTAACACGCGAGTTCTACTACAACGACGCAGGTAATCAAATTGATAATTTAGCCATCAGCGTGCAAGCGCGCGCCAAAGGCATCAGCCCTGATGCCGATGAATTTCCAGCCGATGGCTACAAAGGCGACTACATCGCTGAAATTGCCCAAGAATACGTCGCTAAACACAGCGTGGAAGCGGCCGATATTGAGCCGGTACATGCATCGGGCGACCTTGATAATCTAGATGATATCCGCCGTTTTGCAGTGGCCTACTTACGCCGCGAACAAGACTTAGACTTACAAGCCTTTGGCTTGAAATTCGATAACTATTACCTTGAAAGCTCGCTTTACAGTTCAGGCCGAGTAGAAGCTACTGTTAAAGCATTAAGCGAAGCCGGTCACACCTACGAACACGAAGGCGCCCTGTGGTTACGCACAACCGAATTGGGTACCGGTGACGATAAAGACCGCGTGATGCGTAAACGTGAAGGGGGTTACACCTACTTTGTGCCCGATGTGGCCTACCACGTCGCCAAATGGGAGCGTGGCTATCACCATGCCATTAACATTCAAGGCACCGACCACCACGGCACTATTGCCCGTGTGCGCGCTGGCCTACAAGGTTTAAACCTTGGCATTCCCACCACCTTCCCTGCCTATGTGTTACACAGCATGGTTAAGGTGATGCGTAATGGTGAAGAGGTCAAAATCTCTAAACGTGCGGGTAGTTATGTTACCTTGCGCGAGTTAGTGGAATGGGTGGGCCAAGACGCGGTACGCTTCTTTTTGGTGCAACGCCGTGCCGACTCCGACTTTATCTTTGATATTGATCTGGCTCTGTCGCGCAGCGAAGAAAACCCGGTGTATTACATTCAGTACGCCCACGCGCGTATCCACTCGATGGTGGCACAAGCCGAGGTTAGTGATGAGGCCATTCGCAATGCCGACATTAGTTTGCTAACTGCGCCTACCGAATTGGCGTTACTGCAACGCTTATCCGAGTTCCCTGCAATGCTCACTCAAGCATGTGCCGATTTGGCTCCGCATCAGGTAGCTTTCTGGCTGCGTGATTGTGCGGCTGACTTCCACGCTTGGTACGGTGCCGAGCGCGTCAATGTGGATAACCACGAACTGAAGCTAGCCCGTTTAGCGTTGGCCACGGCTACTGCCCAAGTGATTGCAAATGGTTTAACCATACTGGGTGTCTCTGCTCCCCGCAAAATGTAAGGTCCGATTATGGCTACCCGACGCAAAACCTCACGTTCTCAATCTACTCGTGGCGGCAGCACCTTCTTTGGCGTGATCATTGGTTTGGTGCTGGGGCTGGCCGCTGCTGTAGCGGTCGCCTTTTACATCACCAAAGCGCCTATGCCCTTTGCGGATCGGGCTAGCCGCGACCCGGCAGCTATTTTGTTACCCGATGTACGTGACGCCCCCGACCCCAATCTGGGTTTGTACTCAGGGCAAAGCAGTACGACATCGCCTTATCAGCCGGGCACACCACTTACCGGTTTAAGCACGCCGCCTAGCGCACCGCCAGCATCAGGCTCCGCACCGGCTCCGGACGCACTGGGCGACTTAATTGCCTCCTTACCTACAGGGCGTGCAGGAACCGCTACTGCCCCACGTGATGTGCCGCCAGCACCTTCGGTTGCAGCGCTGACACCTGCCAAACCTGCCGCTGCACCACAACGTAATACCTACTTTTTACAGGCAGGTGCATTCCGCTCGGAACGCGATGCCGAAGCGGTTAAAGCACGTATTTTAATGATGGGGCTAGAGGCCAATGTACAGGTCGCCACTGTAAACGGCAGCACGATTAACCGTGTACGCGTGGGGCCCTTTAATGGCATTGATGCCATGAACCGCGCCCGAGTCAGTCTGGGTGATGAAAAAATTGAAACCTCGGTGGTGGCACAACCTTAAGGGCCGCTGAACTTCACGCACCATTGTGTGTCATAACTGTTGTCGTTATTTAGGATACTTTTCAATGAGCACTAAAAACCGTATTTTCAAGCTGGCAGCTGGTACTGCTATTGCCCTAAGCGCTGTGTTTAGCCCCCTTAGCATGGCCGCCAATAACAGCGGCAATCAGGGTTATGTCACGCTAAATCAGGCATTACCTTCCGATACCGCCAATAAAATTGAAGCCATCGAATTTTTTGCCTACAGCTGCCCACATTGTGCCAATGCCGACCCTATTGTCGAGCGCTGGGCACAAGAATTGCCTGAGAATGTAGCATTCAAGCGCGTTCCGGTGGCTTTTAACTCGGGCATGGCCGACCTACAGCGTATGTACTACACGCTTGAAGCCATGGGCCGCTTAGATCTGCACGAAAAAGTGTTCCATGCTTTACACCAAGAACGTAAGCGCATTTTCGATGCCAAAGCCCTTACGAAATGGGCCGCTGATCAAGGTTTAGACGAAGCGCAATTCCAAGCTACGTTTAATTCCTTTGGGGTGAACGCACAAGTTGCTAAAGCAAATGATCTGGCTAAAGCCTACAACATCGATGCCACCCCAATGATGGCCATTGGTGGCAAATACGTTACCTCACCTGCCATGACAAACGGCATCATTGAAATGATGCAACAGGCCGATCAACTGGTCAAAATGGCAGAGTAAAACCTTATCAGCACAGCCTATGCCCAATGGCGGTAGGCTTTCGACACTATAAAAAGCCTGAGCCCGGTGCGATACCGAGCTCAGGCTTTTAGTTTGTAGCGTGCAAGCGAGCGTATCGTCACTCAATCGCAGCAATCAATGAAATCTCTAACGGCGAACCACCAGGTAAACTGAACACGCCCACCGCAGCCCGCGAGCTAATACCGCTTTGACCGAACTCCTCGAACAGATAATCTGACGCGAAGTCAGCGATTTTTGAGTGCTTATCAAAGCTTTGGTCGGCGCTGGCTACATACACCGTCATGTTCAAAATTTGAGCAATCTTCTCGCCCTCTGCCAAGGTAGCGCGCGCAGCCTTCACCGCATTCCCCACTGCCAACTGAGCCGCCTCTTTATATAGATTTAAATCGTCAGTACTGCGTACGCCACCCGTACGAATCAACACGCCATCACGACGTGGTGTCATTCCGGCGGTAAACACTTGATTGCCACGACGTGTGGCGGCGGCGTAATTTCCTTGGGGCTTAGGCTGGGTTTGCGAAGTCATTGTCTCTACCTTCCATTTATGCGTAGTTGATACGTGAATAAAACAGTATACAAAAACCGAGCAGTAGCATGGACTCCCTTTTTGTTGTATGCCCGTACGCTTGCTTAGTCAGCGCAGCTATCGTGTTCGAAGCGGGCAAACACCTCGGCTTGCGCTATCCACAAGCGCTGGGCTGCTTCTAAATCGACCCACTCAAAGCGCAGGCTATCTCCCGGTGCACGTTGCGCCAAACGGGGTAAATCGACGCTAATCACATTGGCAATGCGAGGATAACCACCGGTGGTTTGTGCATCAGCCATCAGAATAATCGGGGACCCATCCGGTGGCACCTGCACGGTACCCGGCGTAACCGCTTCTGAGCGTAATTCGTACGCATCATCCCGTTGCAAACTGGGCCCTTCCAAGCGGTAACCCATGCGATCGGATTGTGCCGACAAACGATAAGGCTGGCTACTTAAGCTCGCCACGCTATGAGGATTGAAACTGGCATGCTCGCGCCCCATCACAAGGCGTATGGGTGCCGCCGCCCCTTGGACGACACCATAGGGAAATAAGGGTGCATTGGGCAATTTCTGTACAACGCGTTTAGATGTTGGGTCTTTTAATGGAATGCGTAAACCTTTAACTAAGGCTTTACCGTCTACACCACCGTAAGCACCCCGAACATAGGTGCTGGTACTGCCCATCACAGGCTGTAGCGCGTAGCCCCCTTGTACTGCTAAATAACTGCGAGCCCCTGCGCGACGTGCACCAAAAGCCAGCACACTACCCGCTGCCAGTTGCACCGCCTGATTCATTGCGATGGGCTGCTGGTTAACGGTGGGTGATAAATCAGCCCCACATAACGCGATAACTGCATCGGCATTAAAGCGCAGCACCGGGCCTAATAAGGTAATTTCCAGCGTGGCTTCAGTCGCAGAATTACCCACCAACCAGTTGGCAACGCGATGGGCCCGCTCATCCATCACCCCATTCACCGGCACCCCAAGGTGCTCGTAACCTCGACGGCCTAGGTCTTGAAAGCTTGTTAGCATACCGGGTTTTAAGACGTCGATGGTATTCATGCTGCTGACGACTCCTGTGCTGCTAAGTACTCGAATTCGTCTGGGCTAATCGCCACAAACTGCACGGTGTCACCGGCGGCCAATTGCGCTGGCGGGTTCTGATACGCATTGAAAATGCGCAAGGGGGTGCGACCAATTAGGTG
>DATGRU010000155.1:0-7072 GCA_035303295.1 Paenalcaligenes sp. | reverse complement strand
TTTTACTTGTGACCTTTGCGATCCTTGGGTTCTCAGGGAAAGAAATTTATAAACACGCACCACCGATTCCGGAACAGGTGGTCAGCGCGTCACAACAGGTCCTGATGACTAAACAGGACATATTAGATGGACAGACCGCTTGGCAAAGTACAGGTGGTATGCAAATTGGGTCGATTTGGGGTCATGGAGCCTACCAAGCTCCTGACTGGACTGCCGATTGGCTGCATCGCGAGTTATTGGCGTGGTTAGAGTTAGCAGCACAGGAAGACTTTGGTGTGCCTTACAGCACCTTAGAGGGCCAAGATCAGGCCGGCCTACATTACGCTCTACAGCAAGAGTATCGCGCTAACACCTATGACTCAAACACAGGCGTCCTAACCCTTAGCGAGCGTCGAGCTTTAGCCATCGCCCAAACAGCCGACTATTACCATCGCCTCTACGGCGATGCACCCGAGCTGCAATCAACGCGTCAAAGCTTTGCGATGAAAGAAAACACCCTACCCGATGCGGGTCGGCGCGATGACTTAACGAATTTCTTCTTCTGGAGTGCATGGGCTGCTGCTACAGAACGACCGGACACCGTTGCCACCTACACCAATAACTGGCCACCCGAACCATTGATTGGCAACCACCCAACTACTGAAAACGTATTGTGGTCCTTAGCATCCATCATTCTGTTAATCGCTGGAATCGGCTTTCTGGTGTTGGGCTGGGCCTTTTTACGTCGTCACGAACCTGATCCCGTTTCACCTGCACAAGACCCCTTAACACTTAATCGCTTAACACCTTCACAAAAGGCCGTAGGCAAATATCTGTTTGTGGTGATGGCATTATTTATTGCGCAGGTAATGCTGGGTGGATTTACGGCGCACTATACCATTGAAGGTCAAGAGTTTTACGGCATTGATGTGTCGCAGTGGTTCCCCTACTCCCTTACACGCACGTGGCATTTACAGCTGGCTATTTTCTGGATTGCCACCGCCTTCTTAAGCGTGGGCTTATTTTTAGCACCTGTTATTAATGATGGTAAAGATCCTAAATACCAACGACTGGGCGTTAACATTCTATTCGGCGCCTTGTTGGTTGTCGTGGTAGGTTCGCTAGTGGGCAACTTCTTAGCTATTAAACATATACTGCCACCGGAGCTTAGTTTTTGGTTCGGCCATCAAGGCTACGAGTACCTAGACTTAGGGCGTGTCTGGCAAATTGCCTTATTTATCGGTATTTTGCTGTGGCTGGCGTTGATGCTACGCGCCTTTATTCCCGCCTTTAAACAAGAGGGTGATAAAAACTTACTGGCGTTGCTATGTACCGCCACCATTGCAGTGGGGCTATTCTACGGTGCCGGCTTATTTTACGGTGAGCGTACCCATATCACCATTATGGAATACTGGCGCTGGTGGGTGGTGCATTTATGGGTGGAAGGCGTATTCGAAGTCTTTGCTACCACTGCCTTGGCATTCGTATTCTCTAGCATGGGCTTAGTATCCAAGCGAATGGCTACTGCAGCCAGCTTAGCGGCGGCCTCGTTATTCATGGTGGGTGGCGTACCCGGTACGTTCCACCACTTGTACTTCTCAGGTACCACCACGTCGATTATGGCCATTGGCGCAGCCTTCAGTGCTCTAGAAGTCGTACCATTGATTCTGCTGGGCTATGAAGCATGGGATCACTGGCGCCTTAAAGCGCGTGCCCCATGGATGGAAGCCGTAAAGTGGCCACTGCTTTGCTTCGTAGCCGTGTCGTTCTGGAACATGGTGGGTGCCGGTATCTTTGGTTTTATGATCAACACGCCGGTGGCTTTGTTCTACTTACAAGGTTTAAACACCACCGCTGTGCACTCCCACGCTGCATTGTTTGGCGTATACGGCTTTTTATCCCTAGGCTTTGTGCTGCTGGTGCTGCGTTATATTCGCCCTACCCTGCAGTTCAACGATAAGTTAATGCACACTGGCTTCTGGTGGCTTAACGCTGGTTTAGTGTTGATGATTATCACCAGCTTATTACCGGTAGGCTTGTTCCAGTTCCAAGCAAGTGTGAGTACCGGGATGTGGTATGCGCGTGGTGAAAACTTTATGCAGCAAGATTTTCTTCAGGCCTTACGCTGGATTCGTACTTTCGGGGACGTGGTCTTTATTGTTGGGGCTTTAGCGGTAGCATGGCAGGTAACAATCGGTTTGTTCAAAGGCTCTGCAACACAGCCTACGCTGACCAATCCTCCCATGAAAAACAAGCCTGCTAACTAAGCTCTTCTCATTCGCTCTAAACGAATGAAAAATAAAAAGCGTCTGACCGCATTGCAGTCAGACGCTTTTTTCTAGTCCATTAGCTACGAAGCATTAATACTCACGCCAGCACACAACACGATCAAAACAATGACATCACTGGGTGCCGTTTTTTACCGCACTGTTTAGCGTGTTTAATACAGCGCGCCATGACAAACGGTCGGCCTTCGCATTCGCTGCGGGCTCACCGCCGCCAGTACTTACTCGCTTAGAAACAGGGTGGCTGTACACAATTTGCGTAGTAGGCACGTACGGAAACAGAATGGCATGGCCTGCGTCTTGCACATCCACCCATTCCACCGCATGCGGAAACTGGTGTGCTTTCAGCCTATCCACAATCATTTGGCAGTACAAGCTGGAAGGCCATGAACCATCGTCGGTGGCTGACAACAACACCACGGGCCCATTAATGTTTTCGACGCGGATGCGGGCAGGCTCAATCGCCTCTTTATCTTCCAGCGCCGTTAACATCGCCAATTCGTGACGGTAAGGGGGCTCACCCTCATCAAAGGGTGCCCACGACGCATAGCGATTGTTTTCCCAAATATGCCGCAAGGGTTTACCATCCAACAGCCATGTGGGCCCCTCTCGGCCCACTGCTGGATCGGCTGCGTTTTGTGCGCTGTGTACGAATGCACTGGGCACATACGCCATCACCGCCGACACTTCATTCCTAAAGGTTGAACCCAGCAAGAGCGCTAGCTCGCCCCCACGCGACTGGCCACTCACCGCCAGAAAGTCGTTCTTTAGCGCAACCTTGGCGCGCAACCATTGCATAGCTTGCAAAAAATATTCTAAGTGGGTGTTAGAGATGTAGTCAGGACGACCAGGCGTTTTAAAGTAACCCAAGGCTAGCGCTGCATAGCCATGTGACGCATACAAGGCCGCACGTGGTTCGTTAATGCCACCACCCGATCCATTTAGCACCATAATGCCCGGGTGTGGGCCCGGCCCATCAGGTAGAAATAACGTACCCACCAAGCCGTTTTCATCCAACTCGATACGTTTCACCCCTTCGGTAGCTAAACGCTGTGTCATCGTCGTGGTGGCTCCCTGCCCTGCAGAGCTAACGGATAGGTTAGTAACAATGGCATCGAACACCGATTGATTAAAAAGCTGACGTGCACCCTCCACCTGTGGCACTTGCGACCAGATTAAACCCATGGCATCTGCTGTGTCGTATGTGCTGCCCTCAAGCGGGTCTTGAGTGGCCACATTCACCTGCCCTTGCGCATCCGCTTCGAAGATCGCGTAACTCGCCCATCGCACGCCTTGCCGCACGGTAGTTGCGCTAATTTCCACTTGAGCACCGGGCTGTGCACCCGTCACCGTAATTTGACGCTCTACATCAATTAATGCGTCTGCCGGTTCAATCTTTAGCGTTAACATGTTTTCCCCTTGGTTTCACTGGCTTAGTCGCCAACTATCCAGCCACTTCCTAAGCCTTCTTTCTCTAGCCCTGCAGCCCATTACCACGACAACTACGTCAGCAGAAACTGAGGCCGCTGTTTGTACCTATAGCACACTCTGTGTCGGAGCAATTGCCCGAAAAAGAATGGCGAGCACTGTAATCAACGCGCTCGCCATTTCACCCTCAACCTAAGCGCAATTACTCAGGTGTCACCATTTGTGCAATCGTGCGATCGCTGGTCCAAGGTGTTACTTTCAAGCCTTTTTTAGCAGCCCAAATATTCTGATAGTGGAATAAGGGGAACACGCCTGCCTCTCCCATCACCACGGCAGCCGAATCAGCCAAAATTTGCTTACGTTTGTCGTTATCGAACTCAACGGTAGCTGCTTCTAGAGCTTGGTCCACCTGAGCATTGCTGTAACGCCCCCAGTTCGATGCACCCAAACCTTCGTCAGGATTAGTGGTAGCAAAGACGTTAACTAAAGCGTAGCGCGCTTCACCCGTACCATTACCCCATGCCAACATGGTTACAGCGTATTCATTCTTTCTAGCTTGGCCTGAGTAAACCGCCCATGGCACGACTTCAACGGTGGTTTGTACACCGGCGCGAGTCCAGAACTGAGCCACGGCTTGTGCAACTTCGGGCCCTTGTGGATAACGATCGTTCGGTGCGTGAATGGTTAAACGGAAACCCTCGGGGTAACCGGCTTCAGCCAACAGGGCTTTAGCACGCTCGACATCGTATGGAATGTCTTCCAGCGTGTCGTTATAACCAAAGGTATCTTTGGGCATCCACTGATTAGCCACCGAGGCTGCGCCTTGCATCATCCGGCTTACGATTGCTTCCCGGTTAATCGCTAAAGACAAGGCTTGACGCACGCGTTTATCGAGCAATGGGTTGGTGTCTAAGGCCTTACCATTGTTATCGCTAATATACGCATTAGGCGCAGGGTTGAAGCTAGGCTGCAACAACATGACCCGTAAACCGTCATAAGGGAACACATTTACATTGGGTGCTTGCTTCAGGCGCTCAAGGTCAGAGACAGACACCTTATCAATCACATCCACATCACCTGCCAACAACGCCGCTGTACGAGCTGCCGCGTTATTAATGTAGCGGTAGTTCACTTGCTCCCACGGTTGCACATCACCCCAGTAATTATCATTACGCTCCATAATGACGCGATCGCCCGGGGTGTAGGACACTAGCTTGTATGCGCCGGTACCGATAACTGCTTTACCGGATTTGTAATCCTCAGTGCTGGCGGTTTCACCCACGTGCTTGCTCACCACGTGCACAGAAGCTAAATCCAACGGCAAATCGGGGTTTGGCACGGTGGTTTTAACGATCAGGGTGTGATCATCCGGTGCACTCATGCTTTCAATGGTGCGCAAGTAGCCCGCAAAAGTGGCTACGCTGCCCGGTACATCTTTGGCACGCTCGTAGGAAAAAATTAAATCTTCAGCGGTGAACGGCTCACCATCGTGCCACGTTACGTCGTCGCGCAGCGTGAACTTCCAAGTACGGTCATCCACGGGCTCCCAGCTGGTCGCCAAGCTCGGTTCTAAACCGTTATGGCGGTTCTCAATTAGCAAATTAAAAAAGTGCAGCGAAGTCGAACGATCGCCAGCATGGTTATTCAGTTGCGGATCCAACGAGGACAGCGGATCGGCAAAGCCAATGGTTAAGGTCTGCGCACTGACCCCCACTGACACCGACGCCATCAGCGCCGCGACAGAGGACAAAACAAACTTTTTCATACTATCTCCTAGGTGACACCTTATTGTGTTCATCTAACTATGGGAAGGGCTGGAATTGAGAAAACAGGCGCTATGGTGTTGTGGCGCCACTTCCTCGAGTGCGGGCTCCTCTAGCTTGCAACGAGGCATAGCGAAGGGACAACGCGGATGAAAATAACAGCCTGAAGGCGGGTTCAACGGACTGGGCATCTCCCCCTTAATAACCGAATAGTTACGTTTACGGATTCGCAAACTCGGTATTTCAGCTAACAGTGCTTGCGTGTACGGATGCTGTGGGCGCTCGAAAATCTCGTGTACCGGGGCCGATTCAACCACCTTACCCAAGTACATAATTACGACCCGATCTGAGATGTGTTCCACAACACTTAGGTCGTGACTAATAAACAAATAACTTAAGTCCAGCTCGGCACGCAAATTCATGAACAGATTCAAGATTTGCGCTTGAATCGACACATCCAGTGCAGCCACCGCTTCATCACACACGATAAGACGTGGATTAACCGCTAAGGCACGAGCAATACCGATCCGCTGACGTTGCCCACCACTAAACTCGTGTGGATAACGTTTGCGTAACGCCGGATCCAAGCCTGCACGCGACAACAACTCACACACTTTGTCGTCTAATTCGTTACGCGGTACCAACTTATGGATACGCAAGGCGTCGCCCACAATGCGCTCTACCCGTAAACGGGGGTTCAAGCTCGCATGTGGATTCTGGAAAATCATCTGCACGGCCAGTCGGGTGCGGGCACGCGTTGCTGCATCCATATCAGCAATGGCCTGCCCTTCAAAACGCACCTCGCCTTCGTTGGGCTCTAACAAGAAGGCCGCCATGCGTCCCAAGGTGGATTTTCCGCAGCCCGATTCACCCACCAACCCCACCACTTCACCGTGTCGCACGTGCAAACTTACGTTGTCTACCGCCCGCACGACTGGTTGCGGCTTAACGAGACCACTGCGAATCAACGGTTTACTGATGAAGCTTTCACGTGCCTCGCCAAAACGCTTGGTCACGTTTTTCAGCTCTAACAGGGGCGGACTCTTTAGCTCAGACATCCTTTACCTCTACATTGCGCGGAAAATGACAGCGTACCTTCACCCCTTCGCGACAGGGCGTTAATGCCGGCTCGATATCACATAAAGGTTGTGCAAAAGGACATCGGGCTTTAAATGCACAGCCACTGGGAATGTTTTTTAAACTGGGTGTCATGCCCGGTATTTGATAGAGCTGCTGGCCTCGTTGATTATTCGCTGGCAAGCTGGCAATTAACCCCTCGGTATAAGGGTGAGCGGGATAATCTAGAACTGTATTAACCGGCCCTGACTCTACAATACGCCCAGCATACATAACTGCAATTTCGTCTGCTAAACCCGCAACCACCGATAGGTCGTGAGTAATCCAAATCAAACTGGTGCCTTGCTCCCGCACTCGCTTTTGTACTTCTGACAAAATTTGCGCCTGAATGGTCACATCCAACGCCGTGGTCGGCTCATCAGCAATAATTAAATCGGGCTGATGCAACATGGCAATCGCAATCGCCACCCGCTGGCGCATCCCCCCTGACATCTGGTGAGGGTATTGACGTATGCGCTCTGCAGGGCTGGGAATACCCAT
>DATGRU010000154.1:0-4976 GCA_035303295.1 Paenalcaligenes sp. | reverse complement strand
CACAACAAGGCATTCGCGTAGTGATGTGCCCACCACCTAATGAGTTAGCCATTGCAAAAACTGCTGCCCCCGCCACCGAGATACTCCCGTCACTTCCTTTAGATGCATTTGCTGCTTTATGTAAAAAAGCGGGGCTAGTGGTATGTAATGATTCCGGTGTTTCACATCTGGCGGCGGCAGTAAACGCTTCACAACTTAGCCTTTTTGGCGTATCGACTACGTTACGTACTCGCCCTTGGTCTAGCAAGGCGCACACCTTAGGCGAAGTGGGTCAATGGCCGTCGGTCGATGCAGTCATTTCACGTTCCATTGAACTCGTAGAAAAAACCAAGGTTGTAGCATGAGTATTTCTACTCTTCTAACACAGTTAGTGATCCCCTTAAATCTAGGCGTAGCACTTGTTTTATTGGCAACCCTGTTCTTCATTTTTCGCTTTCGTCGTAGCGCTGCTTGCTTATGCTTTGTTGCCGCCGTATGGGTTGGCGCATGGTCGCTACCAATTACCTCGATTTGGGCTGGTGGCCATTTAGAACAACGCTATCCATACCTTGAGGCCAGCGTCTCGCCCTCTGCCGAAAGTATCATCGTGCTTGGTGGGCACACCGCTAATAACCGAAAAAATTGGTTTGAAGAGCTGGACGCCTCGGGCACGCGATCCCGCGTTGAACGAGCGGCTGATCTGTATGCAGCCGGTAAAGCGCCACAAATTATGGTGTCGGGTGCTGCATTGGATGGCGGCTTTAGCGAGGCACGGATGATGGCTCGTACCTTAGAAAGCTTGGGGGTACCGAACTCTGCCATCATTCTAGAGAATGAAAGCCACAACACCCGAGAAAATGCCTTATATAGTGTGCAGCGACTTCATGATATTGGGGTATCACGGGCCTTGTTAGTGACCTCAGCCCTACACATGCCGCGGTCAATGGCCACCTTTAGCAAACAAGGCGTGGATATGATTGCTGCGCCGGTAGCCCCACAAATTTATGCTCCTAAACGCACAAGCTTCTCGATCTGGAAACCATCCATGCGTACGCTTTCCGCTAGCCGATCAATTATCAAAGAATACGTAGGTTTAATCGTTTATTGGACGCGCGGTTGGGTGTAATGCCAACCCTCAGCTAAACGTTAGGGGGTAAGAAAGCGATTAAGTGTAGTGGATTTCAATGGCTTGCTCACCTAACCAGTCATGCAGTTGATCAAACATGGCATCAGCTAAACGAACACGCCATTCTTCGCCTAAACGTACTGTGCACGAATAATCGGGGTAATTTAGCTCTACATCGACCACCACTCCGGGAACATTGTTCTCGGGCTCTGCACGGAATGGGTTCAGCACTTTACGCAACTGCTCGACATCACCCTCTTGCCCCATGCTTAGCCGTAGGCTTTTGGCTCGGGCCTCACGTGCAGATTGCAGGTCCAGTATTTCATCTGCCGTAACCCGTAACCCGCCTGAGTAATCATCGTTACTGACCTTACCTTGAATAATGACAAGTTGGTCCTCACGCAAATGCTGGCGGTTGGCTTCGAACACCTCATTAAAGATGGATACTTCGACTTGCGCTGAACCGTCATCTAACAATGCATACAACATACGACCTCGGCGCGTCATGCGTACCCGAACGGATGCCAATACGCCAGCAAACCATTGCGGTGAGCGTGATGGCTCCAAGCTGGCTAAGGGTCGGGGTGCGAAGCGCCGCACTTCGTCGCGCCATGCATCGAATAAGTGGCCACTAAAGTAGAAGCCCAAGGCCGTTTTTTCTTGGCGTAACCGCGTTTGCATATCCCACGGACGAATGCGTGCCAACTCTTCCTCAACGATATCGTCAGCGTTATCAGCAAACAGACTGGCCTGATTCGCATTCCGGGCGCTTTGCTCAGCGCCTTCCATTGCTCTACTTAGGGACTCAATTAACGCGGCTCGGTTATCTGAAATTTGATCAAAAGCCCCGGCACGTATCAGCGCTTCGATGGTGCGGCGATTAACCTGAGTACGATCTACTCGGCGACAAAAATCAAACAAACTGGTGAACGGGCCACCCTCGTTTCGCGTTGCAATAATTGCTTCGATTGCCGCCTGCCCCGCACCCTTAACACCACCTAAACCGTAACGGATAGTGCGCGGCGGCTTACCTTGCTGGGTGTAGCTGTCTTGCACCGGCTCAAAGCGATAGTTGGATGCATTCACATCGGGCGGCAGCACAGTAATGCCATTTTGCAAGGCATCCTGCCAGAAGATCTGGATTTTGTCGGTATCGTCCATATCCGACAATAAGGTTGCTGCCATAAACTCTGCGGGGTGATGTGCCTTTAACCACGCTGTCTGGTAGGCAATCAAGGCATAGGCTGCAGAGTGACTTTTGTTAAAACCGTAACCTGCAAATTTTTCCATCAGGTCGAACAGCGTTACCGCAAGCTTGGCATCGTAGCCTTTTTCAACAGCCCCCTTTTCAAATATCTCGCGGTGCATGGCCATTTCTTCGGGTTTTTTCTTACCCATCGCCCGCCGCAGCAGGTCGGCACCACCAAGCGAATAGCCCCCAATAATTTGGGAGATCAGCATCACCTGTTCCTGATAGACGATAACGCCATAGGTGCTTTGCAGCACAGACTCAAGGTCAGGGTGGAAATAATCCACATCGGCGCGACCGTGCTTCCGATTCACAAAGTCCACCACCATTCCAGACTCTAGAGGTCCAGGACGGTACAAGGCCAGCATCGCGATAATATCTTCAAAGTTACTCGGTCGCAGCCCACGCAGAAGCTCTTTCATGCCCCGTGACTCAAGTTGGAACACCGCGGTGGTGTTGCCATCGCACAGAATGCGGTACGCATCTTCGTCATCCAGAGGCAGGCTCATTAAATCGAAGTCCTTTTGGTCTTCGTTAAATGCTCTGACAAATTTAACAGCCCAATCCAGAATCGTTAAGTTACGCAAGCCCAAGAAGTCAAACTTAACCAGCCCGGCATCTTCGACGTCATCCTTATCGTATTGCGAGACCGCATTTGCTTCTTCACCCGGCTGACGATACAGGGGACAAAAATCCACTAACTTACCAGGGGCAATTAACACGCCCCCCGCATGCATACCCACACTACGAGTTAAGCCTTCAAGCGGTCGCGCCAAATCGATTAACGCTTTGACCTCTTCGTCGGTGTCGTAACGCTCTTTAAAGGCGGGCTCGTCGGACAGCGCTCGGCTAAGTGTCCACGGATCGGCGGGATTAAACGGAATCAACTTTGAAAGCCCGTCACACATGCTGTAGGGAAGCTCTAACACTCGACCCACATCACGTACTACCGCTTTGGCGCCCAACGTACCAAAGGTTGCAATCTGGCTAACCGCTTGGTAACCATATTTTTGTTTAACGTACTCAATAACGCGTTCGCGATTATCCTGACAAAAATCAATATCAAAGTCAGGCATCGACACCCGTTCGGGGTTCAGAAAACGTTCGAACAGCAAGTCATAACGTAAGGGATCGAGATCGGTAATCCCTAAACTATAGGCCACCAGCGAGCCTGCCCCTGACCCACGGCCCGGGCCAACTGGCACACCATTTTCTTTACCCCAGTTAATAAAGTCGGCAACAATCAAAAAGTAGCCGGGAAAACCCATGGAAATAATGGTTTCGCACTCTAGATCAAGACGCTCTTTGTACGTGGGGTAGTGTTTTATGCGCTCTGCCTCATCGGCATAGAGCTGCTGCATACGTACTTGCAAACCTTTGTTGGCTTCGTGACGCAGGAAGTCGGCCAGCGTCATGCCTTCGGGTGTAGGGAAGTTGGGTAGCTGAGGTTGCCCTAAGTTAAGGGTAAGGTTGCAACGCTTGGCGATCTCGACCGTATTTTCCAGAGCGGATGGGATATCAGCAAAACGCCGCTGCATTTCAGTCGAGTCTAGGTAATATTGCTCGGCGGTGAAACGACGTACACGGCGCGGGTTCGCTAACTGTTCACCCTCTGCGATACATACGCGCACTTCATGCGCCCTAAAATCGTCTGGGTTAATAAATTGAATAGGATGCGTGGCCACCACGGGTAAGCCGAGCTCGGCCGCTAAACCACATGCTGCCTGCACATAGGCATCGTCACCGTCGTGTCCGGCTCGTTGCAATTCAATATAAAAGCGCCCTGAAAAATGGGTGGCCCAAAACTCAGCGCGTTGCCGTGCCAAGTCGACGTTCCCTGCGTCCAGAGCTTGAGCAATATCCCCTGCCCGGCCACCCGACAACACAATAAGATTAGCCTGCCCCACTAACCATTCGCGCTTGATCTCACCCCGTCCTTTAAACTGGTTTTCAAGCCATGCCTTAGTGAGCAACTCACACAGGTCTAAATAACCTTGATTATTCATGACCAGCACCAGCACGCGGCTAGGTTTGTCGCGGTCTAGTTCGTTCTCTACCCATAAATCAGCGCCAGCAATAGGCTTAATGCCATTTTTACGAGCTGTTTTATAAAATTTAATCAGCCCGAAAAAGTTAGCGAGATCGGTTAGCGCTAAAGCGGGCTGCTCGGCTTCCGCTGCCTTACGCACCAAATCGGGAATGCGAGCGATGCCATCAACAACAGAAAATTCTGAGTGCGAACGTAGGTGTACAAAAACGTGGTTCATAACTGTCTATAAAGTTAGCCTTAGCGCTGCATAGCGGCCCAAGCGCGTTCCAAACGCTTGAGCGAGATGGGCATTGGGGTACGTAATTCTTGAGCAAATAAAGACACGCGCAACTCTTCAAGCATCCAACGAAACTCTTCAAGTTTGGGGTCGATGGCCCCTTTAGCATTCGCCAACGCTTTCAGAAAACGATTCTGCATCGGCAGTACATCGCTTAACCACCGCGCGTCCCGGGCTGGATCAGCCTGCAACTTATCGATGCGCGTTTGGGCTGCTTTGATGTAGCGCGGGAAATGTGCCAGACGCTCAAGCGTATTATCACGGATAAAAAACTGATGCATCAAACGCGACATAT
>DATGRU010000153.1:0-3530 GCA_035303295.1 Paenalcaligenes sp. | reverse complement strand
AGCACAGGCGGAAGCCCAAGCTACCCGCGATGTGTCAGAGGCCTTAAAAGATGGCAATATGCAGGCCATCCAATACTTCTTGGGCTTACAGTACGTAGAGGCCATGAAAACCATTGGTGCTGCAGAGAACAGCAAAGTGGTGTTCATGCCGGTAGAAGCCACTGGCCTAACCAGTGCGGTAGGTGGTGTCGCCGAGTTGCTTAAAGCAACAGGCGTTACGGCTTCTGCATCAAAATAATAAAAACGGGCTAGGTCGTGCTAGCCCCTCTAAAACCTCATGCGCCTAGTTAGCGGTAAAGGAAACACCCCATGGAATTTATAGACTCGCTGTTCAACCATCCTTGGTATTGGCTTAGTGCTGGCGCCATTTTAATGGGCCTTGAGCTGGTGGCAGCCGGTGCGTATTTACTCTGGATTGGTCTAGGAGCAGTTGTAACCGGTTTGGCTGTGCTACTTTTCCCTTCTCTTGCCCTTAGCTTACAAATTATTATTTTGATTGTCGCGATGGTGGGCTCCGTGTTGTTGGGCATACGAGTACAAGCCAAACGCGGTAACGATGCCGCGGCGAGTTTAAACCTTGGATTAGAGCAGTTTGTTGGGCGTCGGGTCGTGGCCGTAACGAACTTTGAGAATGGTCGAGGCCGAATTAAGGTAGAAGACACCACTTACAACGCTTTGTGCACCGAAGCCGTCGCAGTGGGCGATACCTTAACCGTTATTGCCGTGGAACACGGCGTGTTCCACGTCTCTAGCCATGCTTAAACACTGACGCCAACGACTATACTAAGCGCACTCACGATCAGCGCAGTAGGTGCAGCGTTAATGGCAGCAAGGGTCAATCATGGAAGTCGCATTTCGCATTCTCGGCGGTTTAGGCCTGTTTTTGGTAGGCATGTCCTTGCTTACCGATGGCCTGACGCACTTCGCTGGGGACTCCTTGCGTCGCAGTTTGCTGCGTTTTACCGGCTCGCCCTTTAAGGCCTTTGCCTCCGGCGCCCTACTAACACTGGTGGTGCAATCGTCTACCGCCACCACTGTTACGCTAATTGGATTTGTGAGTGCAGGGCTAATTACCTTTGCTCAATCATTGGGCGTGGTCATGGGCGCCAGTCTAGGCACAACCGGTACTGGATGGATTGTGTCCACACTGGGCTTAAAAGTGCAATTGGGGCTCTATACATTGCCGCTCATTGGCTTTGGTGCGCTGCTACGTCTGCTTGCTAAAGGTCGTTGGCGTCATTTAGGAACCGCACTGGCTGGCTTTGGCATGCTGTTTGTGGGCATTGATACCATGCAAGAAGGGATGCGCGGCATGGGCGAACAATTCACCCTACCCGAATTGGCTGCCGGCGATTGGTTGGCACGCTTTATTGCCTTAGGCATAGGGGTGCTTTTAACGGTGATCATGCAATCATCGACGGCGACAGTCGCCACCACTCTAACGGCTTTGGATGCAGGTGCGCTGAACTTTGAGATGGCAGCCATTGTAGTAATTGGCGCTGCCATCGGTACCACCATGACAGGTGTGTTGGCTGCCTTAGGCGGTTCGCTATACGCTAAACGCACCGCACTGGCACACGTGTTGTTTAATCTATCTAGTGGCTTAATCGCCATCCTGCTGCTGCCCGTATTACTGGCGCTGCTGGGATTGGCGCAAACGCATTTAGGCTTGCAAGCAGGTGGCGTCAGTTTAGCCGCGTTCCATACCTTATTCATCGCCGTGGGTGTAGCGGTATTCCTACCGCAAGCGCACCGGTGCGCACGGCAAATCGAGCGCTTACTGCCCGAACGCAGCGACTCACCCACCCGTATGCTGGACCAATCTCAATGGCAAGTACCCACCTTGGCGCTGGCCTCATCGCACCAAGCCCTACGCGCTACAGCCACCCATTTGCTGCAAGCGCTAGCTGCAGTCTACGTAAAAAAACCGGGTGAAGCACCTCTACCGCGCCAACTGCCGCCTAAAGCATTACCTGCTACAGCCATAGCCTTGGAACAGCTACAAACCTATTTGTCGCACATTCCTTTTGAAGAAGAGGACAACAAGCTAGCAGAGCACCGCCTGTACCAAATGCACGTGTTGGATCATTTATTACGTTTACAAGGTCGCGCTGAACAACTGCCCTCGCTGCTGAACACCGAAGGGACAGCAGAACTACAAGGCGCACGCCAACGCTTTGCAACCATGTTGTCGGATCTATTGCCTGTGTTGGCGGACTCGGACGATTTAACAAGTATTGATGTAGACCAGCTCGCTAAACAAAGTGAAGACATTGCCGCACTACGCCAGCACGCTCGGCAACGGGTCATGCAGCACAGTGAGCCCAACCAACGTGATCCGGGGCATGCCTTACAAATACTCGACAGCATGCTTTGGTTAGACCGAACCGCGCACCACGTTTGGCGTATTTGTCATTATCTGCAAGCTGATGAGGCGGCACAATTCACCTCGGACAGTACTGTAGACACCCACGTGGTGGCTGAACCTTAATCAACGCAGGCCACCTTGTAACGGTGGCTACTCTGACATTTTGGAATGGGGGTTATCAGGCCCTTGCTCTGGCTGAGCATAAAATTCCACCACCATCCGCACCGTACCTACTGGCTCGACAAAATGCTCAATCTCGGGGGCGACAATGCCCGGTGTCCCGGGCTCTAATACCTGGTCGTAATTCCAGCTGGGCACGCAATAGCGAAGCTTGCCTTCCAATACATGAATCAATGCCCACACACCCGCTTTGGTGGCGTGGTCTTTACGCAAACCAGCAGGCAATGAATTTTCGTTAAACTCCGGTGTACGGAAATACGCGGCGTAACCCTCTGGTATGGCGTCGGGGTAGGTGGTGATGGGGGACATCTGTTTCTCCTCATGGCTATCGAAATTAGCGTACTTCGATACAGCTTAACATTACGGAGTCGCCCCACCCTCGATCTAAACTGCCCTCTGTGCGGTAACCATACCTAAAGAAAAGTTATAACGGATCATTACTGGTTAAGCGTGCCAATAAGCGGACTGCCGTATGTTCAATGTGCTCTTGGGTCAGACGTTTAACACGCTCTACTTTCTGTTGCCTATAGGCCTCTAGAATATCAGCGTGCTCACGATTAGCGGCTTCTACATTACCCGTCAAACTAATTTCCACCCGTATATAAGGCTCCACCGCTGTACGTAAACCCACTATGGATCGAATAAAATGGCGACAACCCGAAGGTATTAGTAAAGCCTCATGGAAGGACGAATTCAGCAAGAACCACTGAATGCGCTGTTCATTATCCTGAACATCTAATACCGCCATCTGGCTTAACACATCTTCTGCTTTAGCAATGTCTTCTTGCTGGCGCTTAGCGGTAGCGATAGCCACTGCTTGTCCCTCAATCAGTTTGCGTAAATCGAATATCTCACGTATCTCGTCAGGGTCTAGGGATGCAACGACGTACCCTCGGCGGGGCAACTGAACGACAAGTCCATCTGCCTCTAGTCTAGGTAAGGCTTCCCGCAAAGGAGCTCGACTCACACCCAAACTCTGCGC
>DATGRU010000152.1:0-4881 GCA_035303295.1 Paenalcaligenes sp. | reverse complement strand
GTCGCCCACGTACGCCCCGTGAATCACCACTGGCTACCATGGTCGATTGCCACGTCTTTGATTGAGAAAGCATTACAGATTCAGACATGGGTAATTTCCTCGCTATGCAGACAAACGCTGAAAGCTTTGTTTAAAAAGGTCGAATTCGCGCTCGAAATCAAGGTTCCTACGCTGGGAAGTCATGGCCGCCAGCATACCCGAACCTTTTTCTTTATCGTTACGAATCCAAACCCAAATTCGTCGGTCGCGCACATAGAACATGGTGAAGACACCAATCACCAGAAAGAGCGAACCGGTATACACAATATACATGCCCGGGCTGCGTGCTACCTGAAAAACGCTAGCTTGGACATGGTCAAAATTCCGCAAATTGAACATAACAGGCGCTGGGTAATCGGGCAGATTTGCCAAGGCCAGCACACTAAGTTGTGCCCACTCTTGCGCCCGAATGCCTTCATCGCCAGAATACACAACAGCGGGCTCACCCGCTTGTTCACGCAACACGTCACGCAATTCGATCAGTGACAATTGAATCATGGGTACGGTGAAACCGAGAATGCGCTCACGCTCTGCTTCAGGCACCGTACGAATCAGGCCATTGAAGCCTTCAGCGGCAAAAGCGTGTAACGCATTTTGTGCAGCACGGTGCAATAAAGAACCCGGCGTATCATCGCCATTACGTGCTGAAAAACGTAGCGCCGCTTCGCGCACCAGTTCGGGGTTGCTAAGCCCTGCGCGCAAACGTAGGAACTCGTTCATCGAGTTGTTCTGATCAGCAGGAATACGTACGTAACGGAAACCATCGTTTGGTGAAATACGTACGCCAACCAAGTACACGGGGAAACCGTCTAGCTCTACCGGCAACATGTAGTTGGTGTACTCGCGCGCCTGCCCATCACTACCAATCAGTTGGTAATGGATGCTAGGGCCCACGTTTACTAAGTTATCGTTCTTAGCACCGGCTGCGCTACCCGTAACCGCTGCCACGTGTTCAATCATGGCTTTAGGCTGAGGCTCGCCCGATGTAAGGTCTTCAACGTTAATGATGCGCAATTCGGTAAAGTTCACGGTTAACTCTTCGCCGCTCGCATCATTCATTGTAAAACGGGTGCTTTCACCCACCTTGCCGGATAACTCGAAACTTTCAGTAGTGCCGCCCTTCATCGGGTACCCAACCACCTCAAGCGACGAACCGCCATCGTCAAAACCCGACTGATAAACGGTAACGCCTTTATAGCGTAAGGGCTCGTTTACCTCGATCACCTGATCAAAACTTTCTCCCGTTTCAGGGTCAGTTACCTGTACTTCACTCTTAAAGCTGCTGGGCATGCCGGTAGAGTAATAGTCAATAATGAAACGCTTAAGCTCTAACACAAAAGGAATTGGCTGCACCAACACCCCGTCATCGGCGCTAACTACCGCCGTTGCGGTACGGGCGCCTTCGGGCACGAGCATATTGGCCCGATAGCTGGGGTTATTCACCGACAAGCGGCCCTCGGGCGGAACGTCAGCAATTAACATGTTTTCAGTGATGGGCGTTTTACCCCCAAACCACATTTGTATTCGCACCGGCAGCTCGCTATCCATTAGCCCGCCAATACAGATCACCACAATAGCAACGTGACCAAAAATATAGCCCCAACGATTCGCACTGCCTTTCTTGGCGGCCAGCATCAAGCTGCCGTCGTCATCGTGGCGCACTTTATACTTGTAGCCATTGGCTTTTAGCCATTGCTGAATATCGGCTGCGTTATGTTCAGGATTATGGGTGTTATTTACTTCGACGCGGTGAGGAAAAGCACGCAAACTACTACCGCGCACATATTCCCTAAAGGTAGCTGCATCACGCAGCATTTTGGGCGCATTACGCAACACACAGATGGTGGTAGACACCACCAAAAAGCCCATAATGACCAGAAACCACCAGTTGTTATAAATCGACCAAATAGTGAAGCGGTCGAACACATCGACCCAAAACGGCCCGAACTGATCGATGTAAACGTTCATTGGCTGATTCTGCGCCAGCACCGTACCAATAATACTGGCAATACAAATGAACATAAGTAGACTGATGGCAAAACGCATCGAGCCTAAGAGTTCAAGCAAATCAGCGGCGCTAATCCGGCGCTTTGAGGTAGCTACAGTCACGGGGTCGCTTTAGTGAAATAAGATAAGTGAGACGTCGACGGTGTTAGACACGCACATTGCCTAAAGGTTCTCTACGCCCGACGTAAAACCGTAAAAATACGTAGTTTTAGATGAGAACCGGGATAGCAATGGCCCTTAACGTTTTACCACTTCAGACACCCCATTGCGTGAGTGTCAGGATGCGCTGTCTGGGTATTCGCTATCCCTGATAGGTAAACACGCGAAAGCCCCTCGACGAGGAGCTTTACTGCGTGCATGCTGCCAAGCGCTTACACACCGACAGCTACAGCATAACGCTGCAGGCAAAAAGCCTTATTGCGTTAGCGCAAACCTGCTGCGTAATCGGATACCGCTTCAATATCGGCATCGTTCATGCGATCGGCTAGGTCGTGCATCATGGGGCCGTTTGCACGGTCGCCACTGCGGAACAATTTCAACTGATCTGAAATGTAAGACGCGAACTGGCCCGCAATACGTGGATATTGTCCGGGAATACCGGCACCATTCGGTGCGTGACACGCAGCACATGCTGCCACCCCACGATCAGGCAAACCACCACGCCAGATTTGTTGCCCACGAGCAACGGTATCTTCGTTAGTCGCTTGAGCGGCTAGCTCTAAATTGAGCTCTTGCTGCGACAAATAGAATGCAACGTTGCGCATTTCTTCTTCTGTCATGTTTGCCACAATACTAGCCATAATGGGCGGGGCACCATTCAACCCTAGACGTAAAGCTGGCGTTTCTTCATCGCGAGGACGAAAATCGTGCAGCTGTTTTACCAGATACTCGTAAGGTTGTGCAGCGAGATTAGGGTTGGCCTCGATGGTGCTGTTACCGGCCTCACCATGACAGGTGACACAGGCTAATACACCACGTGACATTTCGCCGTTAACATAGAGCTGCTCGCCTTTCGCAGCATCTGGTTTGGTCACTTCGGTAGCCTGAGCTAAAGTAAATACGGAACAGCCTGCAATTAGGCTGCTGGCGATAACGAATCTGGAAAGCACGCGCTTCATGTAGTCCTCGACAATCGCGATTCAACCGGAGCGTCGCAACATGCGCCTCCGCTAAACCCACCGTAACCTATCCACAAAACTGGGCAAAGGTTACGACGATACTGTTTCAAATCGCATAATTATACAATACAGCTTGCACTTAATCGGAAAATTGCCGTAAACATGTCAATATTACATCGCGCCACCTTTACTATTTCGGCCGCAAAGCTAGAACAACTGCCGCCTCCCGGCCCACCCGAGGTCTGCTTCGTCGGCCGTTCAAACTCGGGCAAATCATCCTCTATTAACGTATTGACCAATCAACGGCGTCTGGCCTTTTCCAGTAAAACGCCGGGGCGTACCCGTTTAATCAACATGTTTGGTATCCCCGACCCCCTAGAGCCCGACCAAGCCTTAGGTTATTTGGTCGACTTACCCGGTTACGGCTATGCCGCCGTGGGTCGCCAAGAAAAACAAGAGTGGGCGCAAGAACTGGGTGCCTACTTACGCTTGCGTAGTTCCATTGCCGGTGTAGTATTAATGATAGACATACGCCGAGGCGTTACCGACTTAGACTTGCAGCTTGCTCGATGGATTGCACCCACTAACAAGCCCTTATTGGTGCTGCTAACCAAAGCCGATAAATTCGCCTACGGTAAACGGGTTCAGGCTGCCGCCGCTGCCCGTAAACAACTAAGCGCGATAGGCTCCATGCATGCCGTGCCGTTCTCGGCAACCCATCGCATTGGTATCGAAGAAGCCTCTCTGCTGATCGAAAACTGGATTTCTCCTAAGGTAGTACCATGACCCGTTTCTTACCCTCTGTTCATTACCCAAACAGCCGTCCTCGTCGTAATCGTCGCGACGACTTCACCCGTCGTTTAGTTCGTGAGCACCACGTAACGGCCAACGATTTTATTTACCCTGTCTTTGTACGCGAGGGTGAAAACGTCAAAGAAAACGTTGATTCCATGCCCGGCGTATACCGCTATTCGCCCGACACCTTATTTGCTGTGGCTGAAGAGTGTCTGAATTTAGGTATTCCCGTGCTATCTCTGTTCCCTTCCATCGAGCCGGCCTTAAAAACAGCCGATGGTAGCGAAGCCGCAAACCCCGACGGGCTTATCCCACGGGTGGTCTCTGAGCTTAAAAAACGTTTCCCTGAACTGGGCATCCTCACTGACGTCGCACTCGACCCCTACACCAGTCACGGCCAAGACGGCGTTATTGATAGCAACGGCTATGTACTGAACGAGCCCACCATCGACGTATTACGTCGTCAGGCGCTAGCACAAGCACTTGCAGGGGTAGACATTGTGGCCCCTAGCGACATGATGGACGGCCGAGTCGGTGCAATTCGTAGCATTCTGGACGACAACCAGCTTATCGACACCCGCATCATGGCCTACTCTGCCAAGTACGCCAGCGCCTTCTACGGCCCCTTCCGTGACGCGGTGGGTTCCGCAAGCAACCTCGGTAAATCCGACAAGGCCAGCTACCAAATGGACCCAGCCAACCGCAACGAAGCCATCCGTGAAGTGGCTGCGGATATTCGTGAAGGTGCGGATATGGTTATGGTGAAGCCCGGCTTACCTTATTTAGACATTCTGCGCGACGTAAAAGACGCATTTGGCATGCCCACCTTTGCCTATCAGGTCAGCGGTGAATACGCCATGATTAAAGCCGCTGCGGCAAATGGCTGGCTGGATCACGACAAAGTAATGATGGAGTCGTTACT
>DATGRU010000151.1:0-10866 GCA_035303295.1 Paenalcaligenes sp. | reverse complement strand
TGGTGGTATCCGATTCCGTGGGTGATCGCGCTATTGGGCCACACGACGCTAACTTGTTCGACATGAAGCAGAAGTACGCTTCGGTGATGACCTTGGATGCGTTGCAGCAGATCGTATAAGTTCGTTTTGATGGGGTAGTCGTTTAGCCAGCCTCATTTGAGGTTGGCTTTTTTTTGTGTTGTTGTTGTTGTTGTTGTTGTTGTTGTTGTTGTTGTTGTTGTTGTTGTTGTTGTTGTTGTTGGGCGTTGAATAATGACCATTTAGTATTCGGTCAAGATGCGTGCTATAAAAAATCAGGCGCTTGATAGGGGAAAGAGATAATAGGGAGGTGTAGAACAGAAGCCGTCTTCTACAAAAAAGCCCCGAAGCAGAAACGGGTTCTGCGACGGGGCTAGGGCGATGGTAAATCGAGAGGCTTAGACTGGGTACACCAAGTCGTTAGCCAGCACCGAGGTATCAAAGATCACTTGGCGCTCTTTGAGCAGCAGCTTGCCATCTTCTTGGCGCTCGTACAGGTCGTAGTAGGTACCTGTAAGGTGCAAAGTAGAAGGGCCTTCCACCAGAGTTTGCAGCAATGCAAAGTTGGCTTGGGCGTAAATAACATTGCCGTCTTCGGCGATGGGGCGAATGTTCGTTACCAAATGCTGTAAGTAGCGTGGTGCGAACATTTGAGTACGCGAAATAGCAATAGCGCGGTCGCGCATCATGCCACGGCCTTCGGCATACACCAAACCCACCAGCATGTTCAGCTCAACGTTTTCACGCGAGGTGATGCGGTAAATGGCATCTTCGGTAAAAAAGCTAGGCCACAGTTCAACATGATCTTGATCCAGAACAGCACAGTATTCGGAGTTAAACAGATCAATCTCAGATTTTAATGCTACCGCACGCTCCAGACTTAAGGAGGTAGGTTCATACGTGTAGTTAATGCTTAATGACATGCTTATAGCTCCATAACTTTGCGGTAGTATTGGTACATAGAACGAATCGCGGCTTCGGAAATCAGTGAATCAGCAGTGCCCACTTTGTTGGCGTCCAGCTTGATGATATTCACGTCAGTGGTCGAGCGGCGTACCCCTTCTTGAACGAATTTCATCGCTTCGTTGTCTTCCAGACCCAAGAAACCAGCTGGGCCCATCAGGTTGCCCTGACGCAGACGGTGGCGTGTCATCTCTTCAGTGTCATCTTCGTAACCGAACATGGTCCACTGCATAATCAGGCTGTTAGGGCCGTTCGGAATGATTTGTCGTACACCCAAGGTATTCATTTCACGCTGAACGATCAGGTTAGGCCAAATGGTTTGCATGGTAACTGACCAAGGGGAGTCAAACTCTTTGATGAACTCTAGGAAGCGCTCATCACTTAGACGCATGTCATCCACGAAAGAGCGCATTTCTTTTTTGTTCTCTTCGGTAACAACGGCGTATTTTTCTTCTGATTTTGCAGAGGCCATGTAACCGTGACGGCCATGAACTTTATCCACAAACATCTCGGACTTATTACCCGCAACCAACAGACCAAACACCACCAAGAAGGAGTGCAGTAGCGTAGCGTGGTAGGGGTCTTTCAGGTTTTCGTGGTACATCTTCCAGTTACATGGCAACTCGTTGCGGTAGTAACCAAGAATTTTCAACGGCTTGCCGGGGAAAGCGGCTTTGAAGTCCTGCAGAATTTCAGGGGTCAGGTACTCTTCGATGGGCTCAACCGTATCGGAATAGGAAGCGAAAATCACGCCGTTTAGGGTGGTGACATTCAGGCTTGTTAAGCCGTGATCTTGTGTACGGAAATCTTTAGGCATACCACCCATGCGGTTCACACCACGACGGAAAGGTACACCTTGTAGGTTTCCTTTCAGGTCGTAGGACCACTGGTGGTAAGGGCACACGAATTCAGTGGTGTTGCCTTGGTTTTTACGGCAGAACTCAGCACCACGGTGCGCACAGCGGTTCTCGAACACATGAATGCTCATGTCTTCGGCACGTGAAACAACCACAGGTACCGCACCCACGTACGAGCGCTTGTAGTCACCCACGTTAGGAATCTCAGCTTCCAGTGCAACAAAGTTCCATGTGTCGCCTTGGAAGATTTTTTTCATTTCGCGGTCGTACACTTCTTGGCTGGTGTAAACCCAGTCAGGAATCGTGTGCAAAACATCTTCAGGCCATTTGCATTCGGAAAGCGGTTTGTCTTTGAAACCGATGGTCTGGCCGATTACGGTTTGATGTTCATACATAGTGATCACCTCTAAGAATTAATTAGCCGCCTGTTGAGTAGCGGATAAAGCTGATTTGGAAAACTCGCGCATGGACACATCGGGATCAATGAACTGATCGGTATTAACGGGAGTTTGTTCTTCTAAAAGTTTGCGCAAAGGACGTAGATCCCGTGCTGCGTTGAGTGCGATAGCGTGATGAATCACGTTGTCTTTAACGCCGATGCTGAGGCTTTGTGGTGCATCGTCGCCCACTGATAGCTCGCCGCGGCTGAAGTACTGCAAGTCGGGCTGGTAGGCACCTAGCATTTGAATGTTTGAGCCGAAGACATCTGTCCAGAACCATGGGAAGGCAGCATCGGAGGGTTCTACGCCAGCCATCAGGCTTGCGGCGCGACGACCTTGCTCGTTAGCGTTCTGCCACGATTCAAGTCTGAAGGCTTGGTTGTCTGCATCAATTTGGGTTGTGCAATCGCCTGCAGCAAAAATATCGTCATGTTGTGTACGGCCGTAACCATCCACCACAATGCCACCCAGCTGGGGGTGCACAGCAATGTTTGCTTGGCGAGCTAGTTGGTCGCCCGCAACCGAGCCAATCATGACCGCCAGCTCGTTAACCTGAATAGATGTATCGCCAGCAGTAATGCGGTATTCGCCTCCCTCTGGCACTACGTCAAGTTGCTCTACGCCGCAATGTAATGCAATGCCTTGGTGCTGAGCTTGTTTAATAAGCCAATCGGATAAAAAAGTAGGCGCATGACGCGGTAAAAGTCGGTCTGAGCGCTCGAAAAGAGCAACTTGGCAGCCCAGCGTACGAGCGGTGGAGGCCAGCTCTAAGCCCAAGAATCCGCCACCGATAATGCCCAGACGTGTGTCAGCATTCAAGGCTTTCTTTAACTTCAGGGCATCGTCCCATGAGCGAAAGTAATGAATATTGGCAGCCGCACAATCGAGCCCGGGTAGTGTTCTAGGACTACAACCCGTTGCAATCAAGCATTTATCAAAAGCAATTACCTGTCCGTCAGATAGCGTGGCGGTTTTCTTCTCGGTGTCTAGAGCAGTGACTGAGGTACCAAGCAATGGCTCGATGTTGAGCTCGCTATAGAAGCTGGGTTTTTGCAGGCTTACGTCATCCAGTGACGCGTCGGACTTCAGCAAAACCTCTTTAGAAAGGGGTGGCCTTTCGTAAGGAAGGTGGGCTTCGTTGCCGACGAGCAGAACCGTACCGTCAAAATTTAAACGCTGCAATTCAGAGATTGCAGCAAAAGCGGCTTGACCTGCGCCAATGATTAATAGCTTAGAAGCGGATTGTGTCATAGTGCTTTCTGCGTTGGTGTTTAGAGAGACACGAAAATTTCGTCGCCTTCTAGTTTTGTTTCATAGGTTTGGATGTCAACCGTGGCGGGCGCGGACAGCGCTTTACCTGTTTTCAGGCAGAACATAGCCTGATGGAGAGGGCATTCAATACAGTCATCCTCAAGGTAGCCTTCCGACAGCAGAGCATACTGATGGGTACAGATGTTGTCGGTAACGTATAGGCCCGACTCTGTGCGGTGTAGGGCCAAGTTCTTACCGTTAATTTCCACCTTCATGGATTCATCAACACCAATGTCATCAATATGGGCAATTTTGATCCAGCTCATTCTTATGTTCCTCTTTATGAAAATTCATCAGTACACTGCACAGTTGATATAATAAAGCTTTTTTATGAGTTGTAAAGGGCATTAAACATAAATGCAAGTATGCTGTAATTCTGTCGAATAGAAGAAATCGATTAAATCTCGACTAAATGCAATGCCTTGTGAATAAAGGCCCTTAGAGCCATTGGCTATACAAGCTTGCACACTGTAACGGGAGCAGTTTTTGTCTTTCTTTGAATTTTACTGGGAGTTTTCCCTAGTAGATATTGACGTAATTGGTCAGTGTACTTACTATGGCTTCTGTTGATGCACTAAGTTTGAACTAAGTTTGTTTTAATTACATGACTGATGGCCCCTAAGCGTGCGTGGCTTGTGGGTCAGTAGAGGAGACTGATCGTGAAAAGAAGAAGTTTTTTAACGGCTGCGGCCGCAGCAACCGGTGCGGGTCTAGCTACGCTGTCGAGCACAGCCGCAGCCAATGATCTACCAACTGTTCGTTGGCGCATGTCCACAGGTTGGGCGCAAAGCTTAGACACCATTTATGGTTCGGCCCAAGAAATGTGTAAGCGCATTGGTGAGCTTACCGGCGGTAAGTTCGAAGTTCGCGCCTTCCCCGGTGGCGACATCGTGCCCTACGCACAGAACATGGATGCCGTTAGTAACGGCACAATCGAATGTAACCACGTGCTAAGTACCGCCTTTATCGGTCGTAATACCGCAGTGGCTTTTGATACCGGTTTGGCTTTCGGCCTGAATGCTCGTCAGCATAACGCATGGATCCACTACGGCGGTGGTTTAGAAAAACTGCGCGAACTGTACGCTCAATACAACATTGTTAACCACGTGGTGGGTAACGTGGGTGTGCAAATGGGTGGTTGGTTCCGTAAAGAAATTAACACCGTAGACGACCTCCAGGGCTTGAAAATGCGTATTGGTGGCATCGGCGGTATGGTGCTGTCCAAACTAGGTGTTGTGTCTCAGCAAATTCCGCCAAGTGACATTTACTCTGCGCTTGAGCGCGGTACGATTGACGCCGCCGAGTGGATTGGCCCATACGATGATGAAAAATTGGGTCTAAACCAAGTTGCTCCTTACTACTACACACCGGGTTGGTTTGAAGGTAGTGCATCCTTAACATCGATGGTGAACAAAGATGCGTGGGAAGCCTTGCCTGAACTATACAAACATGCCTTTACCACTGCTGCTGCAGAGCAGACGATGAAGTGTTTGGCACGCTACGATGCGGTCAACCCTACAGCACTACGTCGCTTGGTGGGTAATGGTGCACAAGTGCGCTTCTTCCCGCGCGAAGTGATGGAAGCTTGCTACAAAGCCTCGCAAGAGCTGTGGCAAGATCTGTCTGGGAACAACCCTGACTTTGCCAAGATCTACCCAGGTTGGAAAGAGTTCCAAGAAGAGCAAGTTAGCTGGTTCCGCGTAGCAGAGAACGCACTCGATGGCTTCACTTTTGCGGCTGTCGCACGCGCTAGCGGTAAGTAAACGTTAGTGGAATTGTCAGGATTTATTCGTTTCTATTGGGTTAAGAGTTATGTCATCAGTTAAACGCCAAGGGGTAGGAGCAAGACTTACTCGCAAGGAAGATAAACGACACTTACACGGGCGCGGCAGCTTTATTGCCAACATGACCATGCCCGGCTTAAGTGAAGTGGCTTTCATGCGTAGTCCGGTTGCTCACGCTGAAATTTCAAGCATTGAGATTGATGACTCGGCGGTTAACCAGGTCATTACTCGCGAGCAAATGGACTGTTCGGATATTATCGCGAACTCCACATTGCCAACGTATCAATCCTCGTCCTTGCCGCCTTTGGCAAGTGGCAAGGTGCGTTACGTGGGCGAGCCGGTGGCGATGGCATTTGCTCGTACCCGAGCCGAAGCGGAAGACCTGACCGAGCAAGTCTTCGTGAACTACGAAGACTTGCCCACCTACGCCAACACAGAGCAAGCGTTGGCGGCTACATCGAATTTGATTCACGATGGTTGGAACGATAACGTTTTCGTAACGTTGCGTTCAGATGTCGATTTTGAGAAGTATGCGGCGCAAGCCGATCGTGTGGTTAGCCATGAAGTTGAGCTATCGCGTCAGTGTATGTTGCCGATGGAAGGCATGGCGATTCTGGCTTACTGGGATCACCAACAAGATCAGCTTATTGTTTACTGTGCCAGCCAGATCCCGCACATGCACCGCCGGGGTTTTGCCGAGTTTCTCGGTCTGGACCAAGAGCAGGTGCGTGTTATTTCCCCCGACGTGGGTGGGGCATTTGGTTATAAGTGTGTGGTGCATGCCGAAGAGTTAAGCGTGGCATGGCTAGCAAAAACCTATAAAAAGCCTTTCCGCTATGTTCAAGACCGACGCGAACACTTGATTGTGGGCGCGAACACACGCGAGCACCAATACAAATTGAATGCCCACGTTAGTAACGACGGTCGTTTGTTGGCGGTGGATGCCGAGATCACTATTGATGGCGGCGCGTACTCTGTATGGCCTTTCACTATTGGGCTAGAAGTTGGTCAGGCGGCGGGTAACTTGCCTGGGCCTTACGACTTCCGAGGTTATCGCAGTGTTACCCGTGGCGTAGCCACCAATAAACCGGGTTTCATGCCGTATCGTGGCGTGGCTCGTGCAGGTGTCTGTTATGCCATCGAGCAGCTAATGGACACCATTGCCTTCGAGTTGGATATGGAGCCATGGGAAGTTCGCTTAAAGAACTTAGTTAAGAAAGAACAAATGCCGTATATCAACGTAGCGAATAAACACTACGATGGCGGCGATTACCCTGAAAGCTTGCGTCGTGCGTTGCAGCATATTGGTGCAGAAAAAATCCGCGAGCGCCAAGCTAAAGGCGAAGCGGATGGCCGCCTAATTGGTTTGGGTGTGGCCACCTACACCGAGCAATCAGCACACGGCACGTCGGTGTTTGCCGCGTGGGGGACTGCCGTTATTCCCGGTCACGACCAAGCCTTTATGCGCATGACTCCCGATGGTGGCCTGGAAATTAGCGTGGGTGTGCACTCGCATGGTCAGGGTATGGAAACCACCTTTGCTCAGATCGCTAACGAGATTTTGGGTGTGGATATTTCGCGTATACGCTTAATTCACGGTGATACCGGACGCACTCCGTTCTCGACTGGTACTTACGCATCCCGTTCATTGGTGATGTCCGGCGGGGCAGTGTCTAAAGCGTCTAAGGCTTTGGCACCGAAGATTAAACACATTGCCGCCCACTTACTGGGTGGTGTGAATGTAGACGAAATTGAACTGGAAGAAGGATACGCAGTTGCGGGTGATGAACGTATCACCCTAGATGACGTAGCGCGTGCGTGGTATACCGACCCGCATTTATTGCCGGGCGATGCCGATTCCAGTGGCTTGGAAGTAACCGTGGGCTACAAGCCTAAAGTGGATACCGGTAGCTTTACGTATGCCAGTAACGCAGCGGTGGTTGCTGTGGATCCCGAAACCGGAGGTGTGGAGATTCTGGATTACGTCGTGGTTGAAGACTGCGGCACCATGATCAACCCGTTGGTGGTGGAAGGGCAAACCTTGGGCGGCATCGTACAAGGTATTGGTAACGCGCTTTTTGAAGAGATGCCGTACGACGAAACGGGTCAGCCTTTGGCGTCAACCTTGGCCGACTACATCATGCCAGGTGCTGCAGAAATGCCGCACATTCATATTGAACACATGGAAACCCCTTCGCCGCATACCGAGTTCGGCGCGAAGGGAATGGGTGAAGGGGGTGGCATTGCGCCGCCAGCGACGATTGCATCGGCCATTAACGATGCCTTACGTCAGGCCGGTCTGTCTGGACGTGTTAACCGTACCCCAGCCAGCCCAGAGCGAGTATTGCAAGCGTTTGAAGATGCCGAGCAAAACCGTAAACAAACTACATCGGCGTTGGAGTCAGCATAATGAAAGCCGCTAAATTTGATTATGTACAAGCAAATAGCGTGGAAGAAGCACTGCAGGAACTGGGTAGTCATTCCAATGCGCGCTTAATGGCTGGAAGTCAGTCCTTAGGCCCAATGCTGAACTTGCGTTTGGTACGTCCTGAAAAAATCGTCGATATCTCCGCTATTAAAGCGTTGCAATACGTGGAAGCAGAAAATGGCGTGTTGAAAGTAGGCGCTGGTGTGCGTCACGCCGACGTAGAAGATGGGGTGTACGAACTGTTGCGCGGCCACATGATGCAGGCCGTTGCAGCCCGTATTGCGTACCGTGGTGTACGTAACCGCGGCACCATCGGTGGCAGTTTGGCACACGCTGACCCAGCAGCAGACTGGGTGTTAACGATGATGGCGCTGGATGCGCAGTTAGAACTTACCGCAGCGGGTGGAGCAACACGTCGTGTGCCCATGAGCGAATTCATGATTGCAGCTTACACCACCGAGTTGGCTGCCAATGAAATGTTAACCGCCGTGATTGTGCCGAAGGTTTCCGATAGCGTCAGTTTTGGCTATTACAAATTTGCCAAAAAAGTGGGTGAATTCGCCGACGCAAGCTGTGCCTGTTATTTCGATGCACAAACAGGTGTGGCCCGTGTGGTGTTGGGCGCGCTGGATGGTGCGCCGCAATTGTTGCCCGAGCTTTCAGTAGAGGTTGCCGCTAAAGGCGAGGCCATTTTAGAGGGCACAGCAATTGACGAGGCCGTTCGGGCCGCGATGGACGGTTATTCGGCGTTTAAGCGTAAGCAAAGCGTCGCTGCTGCACGTAGAAGTATTGCGCAGGCATTGGGCAAAGGTGTGTAAATGATTGAAGTTAAATTAAAAGTTAACGGTCGTGAAGTTGAAGACCGAGTCGAGCCACGCAAACATCTGGGCGATTTTCTGCGCGAGAATGCACAGCTAACCGGTACAAATCTTAGCTGCGAACATGGCGTGTGTGGCGCCTGTACGGTGTTGGTCGATGGCCGCCCCGTACGTTCTTGCATTACCTTCGCTGGGGCGTGTCAGGATGCTGAAGTTACCACCATTGAGGGTTACGAGGGCGATCCGATCATGGGCCGTTTACGCGAAGCGTTCACTGCTAATCACGCGTTACAGTGCGGCTTTTGTACGCCCGGAATGTTAACCACCAGCCGTGACATTGTGCTGCGCCTTCCTGATGCTGATGAAAAGCGCGTACGCATCGAGTTGGCCGGTAATATTTGCCGTTGTACAGGTTACCAAGGCATCACCAATGCGGTGTTATCCGTACTAAAAGATCTGCAAGATAACCCAGACGAACAAGTTGAAAGCATGCGTGCGGCCGCTAAGCGTGGTGAAGTGGTGCAAGTGACTTCGGCCGCATTTGAAGGCTTTGCAGCGAAAAAAGTGTCTGCCCCAGCACCAGCCAAAGCGAGTGAACCCAAAGCGGCACCCGCTAAGAACGATGCAGTGAACAAAGGCTCCACTATTACGGGTGAATTTGAAGTGGCTCACCCCGCAGCGGCGGTGTGGGAGTTTATGTCCGACTTAAAAGCGGTGGCAGCATGTTTGCCCGGTGCGGTGGTTGAAGAACAAGAAGGCGACCGCGTTAAAGGTCGGGTAGCCATTAAGTTTGGGCCGATGTCTGCCGCGTTTAAAGGCAGTGCCATTTTGAACCGTGATGATGCGAATCACGAAGCCACCTTGCAAGGCGAGGGTATCGACACCCTAAGCCAATCACGTGCACGTGGTGATGTTAGCTATAAATTAAATCCTGTTTCAGCCGATAGCACCCGCGTAGATGTCAGTCTGGTGTATTCCCTACAAGGGCCACTGGCGCAGTTCTCGCGCTCGGGTTTAGTGCAAGATTTTGTGCGTCGCTTAATTAAGGATTTTGGTAAGAACGTAGAAGCGCGTATCGGTGGCGGTGAGGATGCTGCCAGTATGCCGGCTGCGAGTATGAACCCATTCAAGATGATGATCAGCATCTATTGGGAAAAACTGATGAATATGTTCAAGAAAAAATAAAGCAGAACAATTCATTAAATATTTATCAGAAGGGTGGAGAGCAAATTGAAAAGTTTTACTAAAAAACTGGCAGCAACCTTTTGCGCCGTTGGCCTGCTGAGCAGCGGTAGTGTCGTGGCCCAAGCGCTAGATCGCATTTCGATGCGGTTGGATTGGACTCCTTGGGCTGTCCATGCTCCCTACCACTTGGCACAAGAAAAAGGCTGGTTTAAAGAGGCCGGCTTAGACGTCTACATTGAAGACGGTAATGGCTCGGTCACTACGGTGCAAATTGTGGGTTCGCGCGACCAGTTCGATGTGGGCCAAGCGGCGTTAGCCTCGATGGTGATTGCGCGCAATAAAGGTTTGCCGGTTAAAGCGGTGGCTCCCTTTGCCGTGAAAAATGATATTGGCGTGCTGGTTCCTACTGATTCCGGTATGGAGTCGCCAGCTGACCTAAAAGGTAAACGCGTCGTTTATACCGCTGGCTCGCTAGAGGCGCCTTTCATTGATTCATTTTTAGCTGCCGGTAATATCCAACGCAGTGAAATCGATCTACTCAGTGTTGATGCAGCCAGTAAAGCATCCACCTACATGGTCGGTCGCGCTGATGCTGTCGTGTCCACTATCCCCTTCGTTTACCCATCTGTGATGGCCCAGCGCGATTCGAACATCATCTCGTTTGCGGATTACGGTTTGGATATGCTGAGCTTCGGCATGTTTACTAGTGAACAGAAGTTAGAGGAAAAGGGTGAAGCGATTGCCCGATTTGCTGCCGTGGTCTCAAAAGCTTGGGAATACATTTACTCGGGTAACGAGCAAGAAGCCGTTGATGCCATTATTGCTCAGCGCCCTCAGTCTCGTCTGAATCCCGATGTACTGCGCCAGCAGTTAGACGTACTACAAAATTACTTTGTGTCGGTACCTGATGAACGTGTAGGCCTAAACAAAGCATCCGACTGGGAGCAAACCATCAAGACGCTGTCTAGCGTTGGTCTTCTAGAGAACGACATGCCTGTTGACAGCTACTACGTTGCTGACTTCTTTGAGCCCCTGAACTAGTTAGTGCATTAAAAGGAGCGC
>DATGRU010000150.1:0-4517 GCA_035303295.1 Paenalcaligenes sp. | reverse complement strand
CCTTCAAAGCCGGTATACCCACACCGTGGCATTGCTCGAAGGTGGCATCCTTGCACTATCGTTGTTTGTACTGATTCTGGCCATTGCCGACCGACAGCCCATTTACTTACTGCTCTCTGCGTGGCTTTTAGGTAATTTGCGGGTCGGTTTTATGGCCTTAGGCTGGGACGCCCAATGGTTAACATGTTCTGTACCAGCGCAGTGGTTACCGCTTACTCAACGTGTCACGCTGGCCGTACACTTTCTAATCAGTTACGCCCTGCTTAGCCAATTGCTGCGCCACACGCTCGGCCCCTTACCGTTACACGTCCTACGTAATGCGTTAGGCATCGCAGGCCTGATGCTGCTTGTGGGTGCCTTCTTTATTCCCGCCCTGGCGTTTACGTCGGCCATGTGGTCCCTTAGCCTTATCGGTTTGGGCACTTGCGTTGCGATTATTATTCACGGTGCTAAGCACTCTCGCACCACCGAAATCCGCCTCTGGCATCTGGTACTTGTCAGCATGGCTGTATGCCTGCTTATTTCGTGTGTCATTTTCCTGTTCAGCGGAAGCAATCACTTTAGCGACCTACTGAATGGCATGGTGGCCTTACTGCTAAGTAACGTCATGGCCGCCTTGGCAATAGGCGATCGTATTTATCGTGAACGGCAGGCACACCACACCACTCTGGCCACACCTGCTATCGATCAAACCATTATTCCCGTAGGCCTATTTAAGCTGAATGCTTACGACGAGATCGTGCAAAGCAATGCACTCTTCAAGCAATTAATGGGCCTTGAAGCAAATGATCATCGCCATTACCCATGGACTCAATTATTCCCACCACTGGATTGGAATACGGTTGTTCACCAATCGAAATCAGGCGATGACACCGAAATTCGCCGCCTTGAAAACACCAAAGACACCTTGGCACGAAGCTTCCTGCTGCGTGCCGTACACGATGGGGTATACATCGAAGGCTCATTACGCGACATCAGTGCGCGCACCCAAGCCATCCAAGAGCTCGAACAAATTGTTGATAGCGACCCCATTACAAATGTGCTGAATCAGCGCGGAATGGAAAAGGCGTTAAACGCATCACTTGCCCGCCTTCAGGAAGGGGACAATTGCATTCTGGCTTACCTGAACCTGAACTACGACAAATACGCTAATGGCACCTACGGACGGCGCTACAGCGATGCCCTGTTGCGTGAAGTCAGTAGCCGTATCGAAGCGCTGTTGCAACCCGACCAAGATATTGGTCGCATCAGCCGAGATGAATTCATTATTACCTTCCACAATGCCACCGTCGACGAGGCCCAAGCAGCGGCCGAGAGCATTATTAGCGCGCTTAATGAAGAAACCATTACCGTTGGCAATCGCAGTGTTAACTTACAAAGTTCTATCGGCTTAGTGGAAGTCTCTGCAGGTGCCAAAGCAGAAGACGTACTGTCTGCAGCAAACCGCGCCTGCCGCGACGCCCTGCGTGAACATAAAGCGGTGGTAGCGTACAAGCAGGGCTCACAAGAACTACACGACCACGCAGAAGAGCTCCGCTTATTCAAAGAGTTAGAAGGTGGTTCATCCAGCGCGTTTTATCTAGAAATGCAGCCGATTATGTCGTTAAGCGACCCGCTAGGCAGCCTTAACTACGAAATTCTGCTGCGTGTACGCGACTCTCACGGCAAACTCATCCCTACCGGTAAAGTGATTTGTGCCGCAGAAGAAAGCGGCACCATTTCCATTATTGATAAATGGGTTGTGGGGGCAACGCTTGAGTGGTTAGAAAAGCACCATACTCAGCTAAAACGCGTTCAACAAATTAACATCAACTTAAGCGGGGTCTCGCTTAATGAAGATAAATTTATTGAAGACTTATTCCACATACTTAGCCAATACGAACCCCTCTGCCATTACTTGTGCATCGAAATTACCGAGGGTGTAGCACTACAAGACCTTGAGCGCACCCGCGGCTTTATGAAACGTCTTCAAGGCATGGGGGCTCAAATCGCACTGGATGACTTCGGTGCAGGCTATACCTCGTTCTCTTACTTGCGCGAACTGCCTGCCGACTTAATCAAGATTGACGGTGCGCTTATCCAAGACATGCTACGCCGCAATACGAATATTGCGATTGTGCGCACCATTGTCGAACTGGCACGTAATTTGGGCATGCGCAGCATTGCTGAATGGGTTGAAGACGTGGATACCTTACGTCTACTCCACCAATTAAAGGTGGATTACATTCAAGGCTTTGTGATTGCTGGAGCCAAAGCGCCCGCTGAAATACTGAATGCTACCGACATACGAGATCTTGTTAGCGATCCCGATGTCAGGGCATTTATTGAAGAGCGTTACCGTAATAAAACCTAATTACGCCACTTGCTGTGAGCTCACGCTGTAGTTGTTATTCAATTGATCATTGGCTCTGGCTTGTGCTAGTCGCAATCTAGCACTTAAGGTGTCACCCTCTAACCAGCCAGCAGCACCTACACCCACATCATGTTCTTTACACGCTAAAGCATTGGTTAAACGTGCCTGCAAACGCTGGGCAATAAACGGGTTTGCATGCTGCGCAATAATAGCAAAAGTGTGGTTTTCAATACGTCCTAATACATCTTTACCGCGAATTAAACCATTCAGCAATTTGGCCACATCTTTAATTTTCATGTCTTGCGTATCGTTCATGGACTCCGCCAGTCGCACAACAAATATGCTGATGTGTTTGTCTTCCTCTTTCTTACTTAAGGTCTCAAGCATATTTAGCTGATAAATCCATCCAGCTCGATTCAAAACGCCGGTTTCCTCATCGTAAAAAGAGGAATCCGTTGCCGCAGCCATACTGACTTCTGCCGCGCCCAACTCATCAAGTAAGGCAACCATCATCGACATGGAATGTACACATGCTGTGATGTGCTGGCACAATGACGACCACCGATAAAAAGGCAAATCGCTGCAAGCACCTAATAGCTGCCCTACCACTTCCCCTTTTGTGTCGTGCAAGGCCACGCGAAATAGGTAGTGAGCGTTCACCTCATCATTTAGCTGACTACGTAAGGTAGCAAGCTCTTCCCCTGATAAAGCGCGATACATGTATTCGTTGTATTGGGCTGCCCGGTCCCAATGTTGATATAGCAATTGCTGTACACCATCCAATGGCGCCAACGCTTTAAAACACCCCGATACCACCAGAGGCTGATACCCATCATTTACTTTTTGCAGCACCGCCCAGCCTTCCAATGGCCAGCTTTGCTGCAGAATTTGAAAGTACAAATTTAAGGTTTCATTGGCTACATCGAAAACCTGCGGTAAGACTTTCGATCGTAGTTCGAGTTTGTTTGGTAAATGCATAAGGCTTCCCCTTCATCAACACAAAAACCAGCCGCTTTTGACGGCTTTTTGTCTCTGTATTTGTTATTTTTATTGCCCTACAAGTGTTACGTTCTTTCACAGACGCACACAGAAGCTTATTTTTGCACAAACACCGAAATCTGCTTTATTCAAGTTTATGGAATTGTTAATGAATAAAGGACTACTTCATTTTGTAACTATGAATAGTTTTGCTCAAAAACGTCAAGAATTGTCAATTTAATAAATAGCCCCCTAGAGCCCACCTTGTATAAAGCACGTAACAATTACGTAAAATGGCAATTACAAGCCAGCTACAAACCACACATACAATTACTGTTTACACATTTAGATACGTAAAATCACGCTTTTATCCATCATTAATAGCAATTTAACGTTACCCATTCAGCCACAAAAAAAGCGATCTATGAAACATAGATCGCCTTCTTGGTACATAAATAGTACTGAATTAGTAACGAATTACAGTTCGCCGTAAGAGTGCAAACCCGATAAGAACATGTTTACACCTAGAAAAGCGAAGCTGGTAATGACCAGACCAATTAGGGCCCAGTAAGCTGCCATCGAGCCACGCAAACCTTTCATTAGGCGCATGTGCAACCAAGCAGCATAGTTAAGCCAAACAATCAGTGCCCAGGTTTCTTTAGGGTCCCATTGCCAATAAGCACCCCATGCATCGGCTGCCCACAGGGCCCCTAAAATCGTTGCAATCGTGAAGAACGCAAAGCCCACAGCAATGGCCCGATACATGATGTCATCAAGCACCTCTAGGGAAGGTAATTGCTTCGAGATCGGCCCCCTAAAGGCCAGAATGGTACCCACAATAAGCGCGCTAATTCCGAAGAACAGCATCCATGTCATGGAGAGTTCGCGTGAACCAAACATCATGGGCTCGGCACACAGCAATACACCCAGCAAGAATAAAGGTATGAGCTTTTTCCACGAAGTAGTTTGCCCGTGCTCTTTCACCAAATAGGCGAAGCCCACCATCGCTGATAAGGCAAAGGTGCCATAACCAATGAAGTTAGCTGGTACGTGAATCTTCATCCACCAGCTTTTTAATGCGGGTACTAAAGGTTGAATTTGATGGGCATCACGGGTAAAGGAATACCACAGCAAGAACACCACCGAAGATGTAATAACCAACAGTACAAAGCCGCCCAGCGCCTTC
>DATGRU010000149.1:0-19011 GCA_035303295.1 Paenalcaligenes sp. | reverse complement strand
CAACGCACCAGCCAATGGGGCAATTGCGAGGGCTACAGGCTCGCCCTTTAGCCTGTGTAGAGCCATAAACCTAAGACCCCCTACCCGCCCCCACAGTGCTCAATTAGCCTTTAAACCTTAAAGCTGTTACAATGTTTAGGTAGGCCGTATTTTATTTAGCATTTTTTAAGGCCTCTTTTCTTGAACATACGGTGCAAGGCGAACCCCTCGCCTATTTCACGTGCACCCTATGTGCGTCGCAATCGACGCTTATGCATTTGGCAGTACTACTCCCAATAGCTCATCACTATTATCAATATTAAAGATGCATTGGAGCTTATATGATTTACCAAAAACTGAAACAGGGCGGTTCCAGCCCCCTACACGTATCCCCGTTGCTGAACAACACGCATAGCACAGCAGCTAACACTCGGGCAAAAAGCCCAGCTTTGGCTCGGTTGCGCGACAACTTAAGTCGCCGCCTAAAACGAAAACATTCGTAAACGGCCCAGCTAACGCCAACAACCCGCCTTTGAACGGCGGGTTTTTTCTTTCAGCAAAGCCTAAGACTAGCCGCCTAACACCAGCATGTTAACAAGCGCTAGCATCCCGACAACGATCAGCGCAACCCACAGCACCGTAATCTGAATCCAGCGCCGTTGCCCGACTGCGCCGTCGCCGGTCAGTTGGATAGCCATCTCTACCTTGCCTGGCGAGGCCATCAAGAGGAAGGCAGCCGCAACGTTGTGAACTGCCATGAACCAGAGTAAGTCCACACCCAATGCACGCGCTATCTCCGCCTGTGTCGTAGCGAACATCGCATTAGCTCCGGTGTTCGAACCCGTCACGAACCCACCGACTGCACCAACAAATGGAGCCATTGGTAAGTAAGCCTGCCCCATTGAGGCAAGCGTCTGGGCCAAAAATGCAGCCATGCCGGACACCGCCATCAAAATGCCCAGCACAATGAACAACGCCGTAATGGATGCAACCTGCCGCCATGCTTTCCATACCTGTAGCCTTAGCTGCCTTTGCGGTGTACCACGGGCGAACCAAACGGCTGCAATGAACAACCAAAGCGCAGGCGAAGCCACATAACGCCAGTTGTCCGACAAGCCTAGCAACCGCACGACTCCCCCAACAACCAACACCCCACCAAGAAGTACCATGTAGCTGGCCAGCGCCCGACGGCCAATGTCAGGCAACGCGATGGTGTTCTTGTTTCGACCGGTACGCAACAAATGAAACACAGCCATAATCAGCGATCCCAGCGCACCAGCAGGCGCGGTACCGAACACCTTATTCATCACCACGACCGCGATCGTTAGCCCAATACCCGAGAGCGCGCCTTGCACCACAGCGCTGACTCGCTGCTCGACAGGGCTGGCAAGCCAAGCCGCAACGATGCCGGTCACAACAAACGGAGCGGCACTTACAACCGCGGAGCTTAGCCCCAAGTCATAAAAGCTCACGCCGGACATACTGGCAGCGATTAGCGTTCCCGGCCCCATTGAACCCCACGGAACCGCACACAAGCCGAGCAATCCGATTACGGCAACCCGGCAAGGGGAAAGGCCGAAATGAGCCAGCAGCGGAATACCAATGGTCACACCAATACCAAAACCGGTCAGCGATTCGGCGAACGGCGTGACGCCATGCACAACCAGCAGAATCGCACTCACACCATGACCAGAGCGGCTTCGAACCCAGCCAGCCAACGCGGCTTGCCCGCCAGCCTGACGCAATACTTCGGACAGCAAAAGCCCGCCCCCGACGATCAACAGCACTTCCAGCAAGATCGGCAGCCAACTTAATACGGCTGGTCCTATGGCTTCCATAGGAACCGGAAAGGCCAGCACAATGGCAAGAACGGCGGCCCCCACCCCAAGCAGTGCAGCATAAAGCGACCGTGCACCGAACGCCATTGCAAGGATGGTAAGCAAAACAGGCAACGCGCCAAGAAAAACGGTCATAAAAAATCGTTCTTGTTATCGCAGCGATACGACCGCAGAGCGCCTAAACACACCTCGCTCTGTTATAGAACGCGATTCAACGTAGTTACTCAATACGTGCACCCTAGTTGATATAGAAAGGCAGGTCATGAATGACCAGAGCTAGCTTAGTGTACATAGTACAACCTCTACTAGTTATCCCCACACATTGTGCATAAGCTTGGGGATACCCTTTGAACAGCTTGCGGCAAGCCAATGGCCTTGCGTATCTAGCTTGATTGGGCAAGCATTTGCCAGTCTACCTTAGGATAATGGGGGAATGAGAAATCTGGAGTTTGGGCGGGGAGTGGAACGTACCCAGGAAAGAAAAGTGACGCCAAAAACAAAAAGCGCTACCAACAAGGGGTAGCGCTTAATGCTTGGTTTGCTTCGGTGTAGTTGGTGGGTCGTGCGCGATTCGAACGCGCGACCAACGGATTAAAAGTCCGGTGCTCTACCGGCTGAGCTAACGACCCGACCGAAGAATTGAATTATGCACCACTTTCGAATGGTGCGTCAAGCCTTTTTTGTGTTTTATTTTAAAAAAGATGAAAAATAACAAAAAAAGGCTGTCAGGACGAATTTCAAGACGACTTATCCATAAGCTGCACCATAAAAAACGGGTTACTCCCTAAAAGGGGTAACCCGTAAATTTAAGGCCTTTAATGCCTTTCACAAGAGGACAAGTTAGCGCGCGCGGGAAATTCGTACTTCTGCCCCACGGCGTTTCACTTCCAAGCCTTCTGATGGCAGGATTTTTAAGCCCTCTAAACCTTTAATGTAGCTAGATCCCTGCATTTGCATAACGCGAATTTTATTGCGCATCACTTCTGGGCTGGCCTCGGGCATGCCGAACATCCAAACCTCTTCAAGCAAACGAGCCGAGTTGAACTCGCTGGTGTTCGACGCTACTGGACCAAGGCACAACATATGCCCTTCGCGTCCGAAAACAGGAAGGCGATCTAGACCCGCTTTAACCGTCCACGTCGTACCGCCCTCATAGCGCCAGCCAGTGCTGAGATCCCACCACGCATTGCCTTCAGGCAAATACACTTCAATCTCGTCGCCCGGCTGCACAAACGGAGCAACCAATAACGCAGAACCCAACATGTATTGCGTATCCCATTGATGCGCATGCGTATCAGCGGGGAACTCTAACGCCATCGAACGCTGTACGGGCAAACCACAACGCACCGACTCTTCGATAATGCCCAATACATAGGGAATTAAACGATAGCGCCACTGCAACCAATGCGCCACCAGCTCGCGGGTTTTTTCATCAAAAGCGCTAGGCAATAGTTCAGGAATACCTTGGAAACTGAAGTTAGCCGAGAACACGCCCATCGCTAACCAGCGAATGTATAACTCGGGGGTCATGTCGGTGGTTGGCATCACCGCACTACCCAACTTATGCGTCTGCGCCGCAATACCACTGTTACCTAACGACAAGGCTGTACGTAAGGTGTGCTCTAGCCCAGCCCAGTCGTTCGTAACATGAGGCCCAATTTGCATGGAATAACGATGCACGCCGGGGAATAAGTCAGACGAAAAAATCACCCCTTCTTGTGGTGTTTTGTGACCTGCAAAAGCATCAAACAGCGCTTGCCGTACCAAGATCGGATAAATGGTGCGTAACAACGCCCCCGATTCACCCCCTCGTGCCGTAATGGTGTCGGGGATATCAAAGGCTGCATTACAGATTGGTGCGCCTAAACCTTCGTCAAAAACTTGGCGCTGGCGCTCTGACCATAAACGAAACGCATCTTTATGCGTTAGGTCGAGCAAGGCAAAAGGCTGACCGCCTGTTGTTTCATTCCCAGCAAACAAATGCGCTTCGCCACTATCGTCGTCAAGCAACAACCAACCGCGATCTTCCCATTCATCGAATAGCGCGGTACCGGCTAGAACACCGGGGAAGGTGCGTGCCGCAAACTGAACCTGTAAGGACTCGGCCTGCGCCATGGTGTCGCGAATATCAGCAATACGCTGCTCATCCCATTCAAACAACGGACGATCGGCAGTAAAGCCATACAAGGCTGGCCCGGCTAAGGCCACGCCATCTAAACCAGTATCGGACTCACGCAAAACACGAATTAAATCCAGTGTTTGGGCAATAGACTGACGCGGATCTTGCTCTAACCACACGCCCATTGGCCACAAGCCGGGCTGGCCTGCTCGCCCCGTTAAGGCACTGTATTGGTTAAGGATTTCAGTGGGCGCACCAGCGAACAAGAACAGATCCAACACAGGCGCTTCAACCCGAATGCCATAGCAATCGTCTTGTGAATGCGCGACATCGTGCTCGACCCGCTGCAAGCTGTTTACATAAATACCCCACCCTTTGGTGCTCCAGAGCAAAGGCAAGCCACGGTCTTCTGGCTGGTCGGAACGTATGCGTACGCCACGACGCCGTAAGTCGGCACTGCTTTCCCCAAGACCAAACAGTTCTTCGTCGTCGTTCAAGACAAACTGAACTTGCCAGCCTTCTTGCTGATCGTCTTGCAAGGGCTGCAAACTAGAAGGCGCCATTTGCAACAGCACCTCGTCGTTACGACGCAGGGTCATGGAAAACGGATCACGACCTAGCTCTAGCACACAGTCGCCTTGCTCAAGACGCCAGCCGTTTTCGGTTTCAATGCCTTCTTCCAGCATGAACTCGCCCACGGCGTCTTCACGAGCCAGCAACATTTCAGCGTACTGCTGGGCCCGCAGCGTAACCCGTTCGGGCTGGATAGCGTTAAGTGTACCGACGCGAATGCGATAGACACCCGGCGAATGCGCCTCTACCCGTAAAATTTGATCGGCCTCAGCCGCCTGAAAATCGGCGCATGAGGGTTTTATAGTGGTGTTACTCAGAAGATTAAACAATTGCGTCACGTCATCAGAGTGTGTGTTGGACAGCACAGTGCGATCCCCGGGGGCAAAGCCCAAAAATTCTTGTAAAGGTACTATTCTGACGTATTTGTGCTACAAAGGAAAATGTAGCGTCTAAACTAACGTAGAACCCCTCGATAATCCCACATTATCGCAGACCTGCGGCTTGGGATAAATCCCTTTCTAATAAACAAGGCTCATTAGCTAATCGAGCGGCCAGTTCTTCAGCAAATAAAGCAGCCCAGCTGAAACCCGTTGAACCATAAGCACAATTTACCCAAAGCCCATTTTGCAAATCAGCAAATACGGGCAAATGGTCACTGGTCATGGCGCGTTGCCCAACCCATCCTCCCACTGCATTAAAAGCGTGGTCATGCGTTAAAACGCGCCAACGATCTAGTGTACGCTGTATTTCTTTATGCGCTGTAGGCGTAACGGCTAACGGTACTGTTGCGGCCTCGTAAGTACTCCCCCCCACCCTTAGCCCTTCAATACTCGGCAGTAAATACCCATCCCCCGCTAAGACCTCTGTGGGCGATGACTGAAAGCGTGTCTCGTCATAGAAGCTAACTTGCCCTGCCATGGTTTGCAGTGCCAAAAACCGTGGTGCCTGAAGATCGGGCATAGCCTGTTGCACCAATTGCGGCGCAGCCGAACTCGTACAAACCACCACGCACGATGCAAACTCAATGTCTTCTGTCTGCTGCGAAGAGTCATCAAACTGCAGCCGCCAACCCTGATTTTCTGGGCTTAACGCGCGTACTTGCACCGCACGAGTTTGGATTAAAGGGTGATCAAGTAAGGCGGCAATTAACGATTCTGGTTCGGCCACCATTGCTTGGGGGTAATACAAGCCACCATGCAATACGGGCACCTGCCATTGCTCACTAAGCTGCTGTGCACTGCGATATTGAACCCAACTGGTAGGAAAAGCCATATTCGTTACCGCCTTTTGCATGGCAAGCTCTTCCTCGGCGTTGGTAGCCACCACCACCGTTCCATTTTGATGCAGTGCATTGGGTGCTAACTGGCACCAATAGTGTTTGGCCAGCAGCACTCCCGCCCGGCTAATACGCGCACGGGGCGCATCATCACTGGTCATAATTGGCGTCATGGCCAACGCATGATGGCCTTTATGCGAGGCCCCTTGCCCGTGCGCCAATACTGGATCCAGCACATGTACCGCAATGCCACGTCGCGCCAAGGCGGCCGCCGTTGAAGCCCCTGCAATGCCTGCACCTAAGACGGTAACGCTTCGCACCGGCAGGCTTACATCACGCCCCAAATGCGGTCGAAGCTGGGCTTGGATCATTTCGCGCTTACCCGCAAAACCTGGCGCTTTCTGCACCACAAAGCCTGCATCCTGCAAATCGCGTCGTACTTGACCTGCACTGCACCAACTAGCAGCCGTCGCCCCTTTTACCGACAGCCGTACTAACTGCCCAAACAGGCGTCGGGACCACATATCTGGATTAACACGAGGCGCAAACCCGTCCAGAAAGAACGCGTTCACCTTGGCATTCAGCAATTTGGCCTTCTGATTAATATCACCAAACACCAACGTAAGGCTTAATTTCTCATGCTCAAACGATAAACGGTGGATGCCCGGCAACAATTCAGGCCACTGCGTAAGTAACTGAGACACCAATGGCTTAAAGTCCGCTGGTCCATGGGCCAACATACGCTGCAAGTCGTCACGACTAAAAGGGTGCGCTTCAAAGGACACGTAATGCAGGGTATGGCAACGCCGCGGATCTTCCCGCCACCGCAACCACGTGGTCAGGAAATTATTTCCTAAACCAAAGCCCGTTTCACAAATCGTAAACACCGGCTTAGCTTGCCAGCGTTCGGGTAAACCGTTGCCTTTTAGAAAGACATACTCGGCCTGCTCACGCGCACCCGCCGCCGAATGATAGAGATCATCGTAATTTAAACTTCGTGCAATACCAGCCTGATTAAATGCAGGTTGTGCTGGAATTAGAGGCTGGAAAGCGGCCGTCATAGTATTGAGCTGTATTCAAGGTTATGCTGTTAAACACGGGTTAGCCAGTGCTGCGGCATTGGCTAACCCCACCGTCACCACACTATTGCTAGTGCATGCCCAGCCTTGTTCATTAGGTGGGTATCTGGTTAATTCTTCACTTCAGGCTTTATATGCAATCTTTACGCCTACCCTTAAGTAGCAGTTTGGAAGCCGCTGTAAGCGCCGCTTCGGCCGCTGCGGGTATTTTACAAGCACATGCATCCAATCGCAGTGAACTGATTATCGACACCAAAGCTCGGAATGACCTCGTGTCACAAGCCGACCGCGAGGCCGAACAAGCCACCATCGAAATACTGCGTGAACGCACACCTCAATTTGGCATTGTGGCCGAAGAAAGCGGCGGTGAAAGTGCTGGCTTAGCGACGTGGTATATCGATCCATTGGATGGCACCACTAACTTCTTGCACGGCATTCCTCACTATGCGGTATCCATTGCTTTAGTGGCCCACAAAGGTAGTATTGTGGCCGGCGACGAGCCGCTCGAACACGACACTCCCGTGGTGGCCGTGGTGTACGACCCCAACCGCGATGAACTGTTCACCGCCATGTATGGCGTCGGCGCTTGGTTAAATGGACAACGTATTCAATGTTCGTCCACCACCAGTTTATCTGAAGCAGTGTTAGCCACCGGTTTTCCCTTCCGCGATTTCAGTTTCGCCGAGCAATATATGCCCACGCTTCACAGTGCGATCACCACTACCCGTGGTATCCGTCGCTTGGGTGCCGCCGCACTGGATTTAGCATGGGTGGCCTGCGGGCGCTTTGATGGTTACTGGGAAATGGGCTTAGCCCCATGGGACGTGGCCGCGGGCGCGCTGATTGTGCGTGAAGCCGGTGGTTATTGCGAAGACATGTACCGCCAAGACCCATGGCCCATTGGCGGTTACGTCTGCAGCAGCAATGCTCACCTTAGTGATGAGCTGCGTGGAATGATCGAACCGCACTTGCATCACCCTGCTTAATCATTGCTAAGTCACACTCACGCTTCAATTGCTCCCACCTAGGTCGCAGGCTTCAGGTGGGACAATACTAGTTTGCCTAATGCGCCCATCACGACAATAATAAACAAGTAGGAGACATCATTCCGCTAGCATGCCAAACGCGTTCAGCGCTGGCTTTGTTTTCATAGGAAACCAACACAATGAAATTACTCGAGCCAATTACTGCGTGGCATTCGGAAATCACTGCAATCCGGCGCGATCTCCACGCGCACCCCGAACTGGCTTATGAGGAAGTCCGTACAGCGGATACCGTGGCAGAGCTGCTTACCCAATGGGGTATTCCCATACATCGAGGCCTAGGCGTAACAGGGGTAGTGGGTACGATTGAGGGGCGTAGCACACAGGGCAAGCGTGTCGGCTTACGCGCCGACATGGATGCCTTACCCATGCAAGAGCACAACGAATTTCCGCATGCCAGTACCTACCCAGGAAAAATGCACGCCTGCGGTCACGATGGGCATACTGCGATGCTACTGGCCGCCGCTAAACATTTGGCCGAACACCGCGATTTTGACGGCATTGTGTACGTCATTTTCCAGCCCGCCGAGGAAGGCTTGGGTGGGGCCAAAAAGATGATCGAAGATGGTTTATTTAAACGCTTCCCCATGGACGCCGTATTTGGCTTACATAATTGGCCAGGCTTAAAAGCCGGTGAATTCAGCGTACGCAGCGGCCCTGTCATGGCATCCAGCAATACCTTTGAAATCACCATCGAAGGCAAAGGCGCGCATGGCGGTATGCCCCATTTGGGCGCTGACCCTGTTATGGCCGCCGCACAATTGGCGATGAATTTACAAACCATTGTTAGCCGCAATATCAGCCCGGTGGAGCCCGCTGTGCTTAGCGTGACGCAAATTCACGCTGGCTCGGCAGATAACGTGATTCCTACCAGTGCCACCTTACGAGGCACTGTGCGTACCTTCACAACCGAGACGCTCGACCTTATCGAGCAGCGTATGCGCGAGCTAACTGAACAAAGCTGTAGTGCAATGGGGTGCAACGGCAGCCTCGACTTCGATCGTCGTTACCCCCCTACCATCAATCACGCGGCAGAAACCGCGTTATGCGCTGAAGTGGTCAAGCACTTTGCTGGCGAACAGGCGCTATTGGAAAACCTGCCACCCTCCATGGGCGCAGAAGACTTTTCCTACATGCTGCTTGAAGTGCCTGGGTGCTATGTATGGCTAGGCAACGGCGATGGCGAGCACCGTCTTAGCGGACACGGCTTAGGCCCTTGCAACCTACATAACGGCAGCTACGACTTCAACGACGACTTACTGCCTATTGGCGCTAGCTACTGGGTACACTTAGCACAACACTATCTACGAGCAAAGGCCTGAAAAAGCCGCTGTTTATAAGGATTTAAAGGCAGGATTTTCCCTTGCCGTTACAATATTGGCTCTTTCACACACTTAGCTTACTTGCTTTGTAAGCTAAGTGTGTCAACGTGTCCCGCGCGACACATCAATGAACTGATCGTGGCGTAGCCAGTACTGCACCACACTTTATGGAGCCATCGTGAGCCAAAGCGACTACAACAACAGCCTACCCCCTGCCGAAAACCATGCGATTCTTCGCGTTATGCCGATGCCCGCCGACGCCAATATTCATGGCGACGTATTCGGTGGTTGGATTATGGCGCAGGTGGATATTGCAGGCTCTATTCCTGCCACACGTCGTGCCCAAGGCCGCGTGGCAACCGTAGCCGTTAACTCCTTCACGTTTAAACAACCCGTTTTTGTAGGCGACTTACTCAGTTTTTACGCATCGATCGTAAAAACCGGACGCACCTCCATCACCGTTGAGGTCGAGGTTTACGCCGAACGACGTCGCTTACAGCTGGAAACGGTTAAGGTCACTGAAGCCACGCTAACCTATGTGGCCACCGACGACCAGCGCCGTAGCCGTGAGCTACCGCCACTCTTATAAAACAAAGAGTCCTGCCTATGACCGAAAAAAGCCAACAACCTGAAAGCCCTACCCCCATCATCATTGCGCGTCGGCTGGATCCTGAAGACGCGCAACAGGCGCTTCATCGCGTTCAAAGTGTACTGAAACGGCAAGAGGTTGTTGAAGCGCTCACCCAGCGGCAAAACGATGGCAATGAACGCGCCAACATACTCTCTAACCTGACGCACCGTCGGCACGAGAATGAAATCAGCGCCATCATTAACGATCTGCATCCGGCTGATATTGCCTTTATTCTTGAGTCCCTACCTGAAACCGAACGCCAAGCAGTTTGGCAACAGGTTAGCGACGATCACGATGCTGATGTACTGCTAGAAATTGAAGACTGGGCTCGAGAATCCTTAATTCGCTCGATGAAGCCCGACGACCTGATCGCTGCTGCGGCCACAATGGACGCCGACGAAATCGCTGATCTGGTCCCCGACTTACCCCCAGACGTCATCGCCGCGGTACAAAAGGGTCTAACGGAGGCAGAACGCGCGCAATTACTGGAAGCCATGGGCTACCCCGAAGACACGGTGGGTGGCATCATGGACTTCGACATGGTGCGGGTACGGGAAGACGTTAGTCTAGAAGTAGTGTTGCGCTACCTGCGCCGTTTGCAGGAGCTCCCCGATCACACCGACCAAATTTTTGTGGTGGATCGCGAAGACCGCTTACGCGGCACCTTATCGTTAGCCCGTTTACTGGTTTCCGAGCCCGAATCACTGGTGGCGATGGTTATGGCGCAAGAATACTTAAGCCTCCATCCACTCGATTCCGACTCCGACGCAGCCAATGCCTTTGAACGTTACGACTTGGTTTCGGCTCCGGTTGTGGATGACTACGGTCGCCTGATCGGCCGCGTCACCATCGATGAGGTGGTTGACGTCTTACAAGAAGACTCACAAGAGCAAGCTCTATCACGGGCAGGTTTGCAAGAAGAGGATATTTTTGCGCCGGTGCTAAGTGCACTGCGTAACCGAGCACCGTGGTTATTGGTGAACTTATGTACTGCGGCGATTGCCTCGTTTGTAGCGTCGCGCTTTGAGGACACCGTCAGTCACATCGTTATCCTCGCTTTTTTAATGTCTATTGTGGCCGGTATCGGTGGAAACTCAGGCAATCAGACCATGACCATGATTATCCGCGCCATGGCCATGGGGCGCATTACTGGCGCCAATATCTGGACCCTTATTAAACGCGAATTGCTAGTCACCTTTATGGTGGGCGCTTGCGGTAGCTTGGTAGCTGCTGCGTTTGCGTGGTTTATTTCAGGCTCAATTGCCATTGCTTTAGTCATGATGGCCGCCATGATCGGCAACATGCTTATTGGTGCATCGTTAGGGGTAATCATTCCTATGCTGCGCGACCGCTTTGGTAAAGACCCAGCGGTAGGCTCATCCGTGCTGCTTACCTTCGGCACCGACTCGCTCGGCTTCTTCTTGTTCTTAGGCCTTGCAACTATTTTCTTGGTGTAATGACTCCTCTTATCTCAGCCTAGCACTGGTCGTTTTTTGCCCGCATAGGTACCGGCAAACTGCAACATTGGTGCTATACGCTACGATTAAACGCCTGTTTATATCGACCCTTTCACTGCAGCGTACGCACTCTACATTCCCTTTGCAGCAAGCATAAAAATACCGTTTAGATCAGTTAAGACCTAAACGGTATTTTTGTATGCCTATCTAACGTTCAGACTTAGCTGAGCTTACCGTGGCAGTGCTTGTACTTCTTACCGCTACCGCATGGGCATGGGTCGTTACGGCCCACTCGTGGCACTTCGTCTGTAGCGGTGGCCGTTGCCTGCTCTGCGATGCCCGGATCTTCACCACTTAGCGCTGCATCGTAATCAGAATGATGGTAACGCACGTTCTCGAGCGCAGGCTCTTCTGCAGCCGTGGCCTGTACAGCCTCTTGCTGCTGTGCGGGCTGAATACGAACGGTAAGCAACACTTTCACTACTTCGTCGCGAATACGATCCAACATTCCCGCAAACAGCTCAAAGGCCTCGCGCTTGTACTCTTGCTTAGGATCTTTTTGAGCGTAACCGCGCAAGTGAATGCCCTGACGCAAATGATCCAGTGCTTGCAAATGACTGCGCCACTGACCATCGATAGACTGCAGCAATACCGCACGCTCGAACGAACCCCAGTTCTCTACACCAACCTGATCAATTTTGGCTTGCAAATGGAGTTTGGATTCTTCCAAAACGCGATCCAACAAATCGGCATCAGATAAAGAGGTATCCGCCTCAATCATCGTGCTTAGCGGAATAGCCAGTTGCAAGTCGGACTCCAGCGTTTTCTGTAAGCCCGGAATATCCCACTGCTCTTCCATCGACTCTTCTGGCACATACTGACGGAATAAAGCCGTAATGGAGGTTTCGCGTAGGTTCGAAACAATATCCGTAATGTCTTCGGATTCCAGCACGTCGTTACGCTGTGCATAAATCACTTTACGCTGATCGTTCGACACATCATCGTACTGCAGCAGCTGCTTACGAATATCGAAGTTACGCGCTTCCACCTTACGCTGTGCCGATTCGATAGAGCGGGACACCATACGTGCCTCGATAGGCTCGCCCTCGGGCAAGCGCAAACGATCCATAATGGCACGCACACGGTCACCCGCAAAAATGCGCATCAATGGATCTTCTAAGGATAAGTAGAAGCGGGATGAACCTGGGTCACCCTGACGCCCTGCACGACCACGCAGCTGGTTATCAATACGTCGTGACTCGTGGCGCTCGGTACCGATAATACGCAAACCACCTGCAGTTTTCACTTGCTCGTTAAGTGGTTGCCACTCGGCTTTTAAGCTTTCAATACGCTGGGCCTTTTCGTCATCGCCAAGTGCTTCATCGGCGCGAATTAAGGCAATCTGACGCTCTAGGCTACCGCCCAACACAATATCCGTACCGCGACCTGCCATGTTAGTAGCAATGGTAATGTGGCCGGGTTTACCCGCTTCAGCCACAATCTCGGCCTCACGTGCGTGCTGTTTAGCGTTCAACACTTCGTGCTTCAAGCCGGCTTTTTTCAAGCGCTCGGAAATTAGCTCGGAGTTTTCGATGCTGGTTGTACCCACCAGCACTGGCTGACCACGCTCGTGACAATCATTAATGTCAGCAATAATAGCGTCAAATTTTTCGTTGTCTGTTTTAAAGACCTGATCGTTCTGATCGATACGAATCATGGGTCGGTTGGTGGGGATAATCACCGTTTCCAAACCATAGATTTCTTGGAATTCGTAGGCCTCGGTATCTGCTGTACCGGTCATACCACCCAGCTTCTCGTACATACGGAAGTAATTCTGGAAAGTAATGGAAGCCAGCGTTTGGTTTTCGTGCTGAATCTGTACGCCTTCCTTCGCTTCCACCGCCTGATGCAAGCCATCAGACCAGCGGCGACCAGCCATCAGTCGGCCCGTGAACTCATCCACAATCACAATTTCGCCGTTTTGCACCACGTATTGCTGATCACGGAAAAACAGATTGTGTGCACGCAAGGCCACCGTTAGGTGGTGCATTAGTGAAATATGGCGTGGATCGTAAAGGGAAGCACCTTCAGGTAGTAAGCCGATTTCGCTAAGCACTTGCTCGGCGCGCTCGTGCCCTGCTTCGGAAATATGTACTTGCTGAGCTTTTTCGTCTACCCAGAAATGACCCTCTGGTTCGGGCTCGTCGGGCTTAGGCTCTTCAGCCATGCGAGTAAGCATGGGAGGCACCGCATTCATAGCGCGATACAACTCGGTATTATCATCAGCCTGACCCGAAATAATGAGCGGGGTACGAGCCTCGTCAATCAAAATGGAGTCAACTTCGTCGACAATGGCAAAGTACAAACCACGTTGGCGACGATCGTCGGCACGGTACTCCATGTTGTCACGTAGGTAATCAAAACCGAATTCGTTGTTAGTACCGTAGGTAACGTCGGCTTGATAGGCTGCTTTTTTCTCTTCGTTATCTTGCTGAGGTACAACCACGCCCACGGTTAGGCCCAAGAAGTTATACAAGCGCCCCATCATCTCGGCGTCGCGGCGTGCAAGGTAATCGTTTACCGTGACAACATGCACCCCTCGTGAGGTCAGTGCATTCAGGTACACCGCCAAGGTTGCCATCAAGGTTTTACCTTCACCCGTGCGCATCTCGGCAATTTTGCCATGATGCAGGGCAATCGCCCCCAACATCTGCACATCGAAATGGCGCATATTCAATACACGCTTGCTGGCTTCTCGTACGACGGCAAAAGCCTCGGGCAGTAAGGAGTTTAGCGATTTACCATCGGCTAAGCGCTGCCGGAACTCTTGGGTTTTGGCGCGTAGATCATCGTCGCTAAGGGCTTCGTACTCGGGTTCGAGTGCATTAATTTGCACCACCTGCTTGCGATACTGTTTAAGCAACCTGTCGTTGCGGCTACCAATGAGCTTTTTAAGCAATGAAACCATTCTAGTGTCGTTGATGTGAGTGTTTAAGCACGCCTTGCAACGCGCTGACTCCCATTCCTATCTGAGCGTTAAAGGGAAAGCAGCAAGAAAACAATAGAGTTTAACGCACCTGCGCGCTATTCGCCTGATTCTGCACTACCGCTATGTGCCAAAAGCGTGTCTGCACCGGTCTCACGTGGTAAAAACAACGCCGGATCGACAGGCTGACCAGCCATTCTGACCTCAAAATGTAAGTGGGCTCCCGTGGTACGCCCCGTGTTTCCCACTCGCGCTACCAGTTGGCCTTTTTCCACTACATCGCCTAAACGTACCGTAATTGAGGAAGCGTGAGCATAGCGTGTAACCAATCCACTACCATGGTTGATTTCAACCAACTTCCCATACCCCGGCACATAACGGGCTTCCGTAACAATACCACCAGATGCCGCTAAAATGGGCGTACCGGTGGGCGCAGCAAAGTCCATGCCTTCGTGTAGGGTATGACGCCCTGTTACCGGATGACGCCGCCAACCAAAGGCAGAGCTGCTGTAGCCCGCATCCACCGGATGAATGGTGGGCACGACGGCCTCGTGACCTGCGCGCTTAGCCATCACCATATCTAACATGGTTAGCCAATCTTGCTGATCACTTAGCTGGTTAGCCAATAAATCTAACTCGCGCCCTAGGCCTTCTGCACTCCACGCACGCGGTGCGCTTAATGAAGAATCACCCATCTGCGTCATTTCCCCTGTCATGGCAGCCACAACTTCGGGATCAGTATGACTGACCCCCGCTGTTTCTGCCACGCGCTTGCTAAGGCTGTCCATCTGCATCACCTTAGCTTGTAAATCACCGACGCGGGCAGCCAATTGATTCATGGTCTCGCGTACGTAGGCGGAATCACGTGATACCTGTTCGTTTAAAATTTTCTCTTGTTCTACACTTAAGACTGGACGGCTATTAAACTGAGATTGAACCAGTGCTCCGGCCACCGCAGAAATACCTAAACCAGTAATGGCCGCAACGGCAATAAATACGTTGCGCAACCTTCTGGCGCCAGACTCTGTTAAGCGCTTTTGCATTAATCGCTTCACACTAACAAACCTTTAACAATGACACGATACTATTCGAAAAAACGCGTCAGCCGTAGTAAAAAGCCAGCTGAACTAGCCCTCAACTGGCTGGATAACGATCACCACGGCACGCGGGTATTGGATACGGCTCGCTTGTACCTAAGTATTGAACACGCCATTGCTGAGGTATTAACAGGAGCCTTGGGCCAACAATGTAAAGTGGCCCATATAGAAAGACAACGCTTAACGCTCGCAGTTCCATCGGCTGCGCACGCTGCCAAACTACGACAACTAGCGCCTACCTTAGTGCGCGAATTAAATCAGAAAGGATGGGACCTTAACGAGATTGGCGTACGGGTGCAAGCAGGATTGCTGCAAAACGTGAGCAATAAAGCACCCAGAGAAATTAAGCCTATCAACGCCGAGGGCATTGCCGCCTTTGAAGCATTACAGGCGCAGCTGCCAGCTGGCGCGCTAGCGGACGCCGTCGCTAAACTGATTAAAAACCACAGTTAAACAAGCGCTTAGCGAAAACAGCTTAATAGAATAACGCAGAAATTGCTACAACTCTAGCCTAATTAGGCAAACTTCCACTCTTGTGTGTAAGCGGCTGCAACGGGATCGGCGACATCGTAGGTGACCAATTCCCAGCTGTCTTCGGCGGCCAATAAGGCGCGAGCTAACTGGTTATTTAAGCCGTGACCGGACTTGCACGCCACATAACGCGCAATAAGCGGATGACCAATTAAATACAAATCACCGATGGCGTCTAGAATTTTATGTTTTACGAATTCGTCTTCGTAGCGCAAACCATCTGAATTAAGAACGCGATATTCGTCCATGACGATTGCGTTATCTAAACTGCCCCCGCGAGCCAAGCCCACAGAGCGCAGCGCTTCAACCTCGCTAGCAAAGCCAAACGTACGTGCCCGTGCAATGGTTTTAACGTAGGAGTCTTTAGCAAAATCAATTTCAGCAAAATTCGCCGTAGCATTAATGGCCGGGTGCTGGAAATCGATGGAAAACTGTAAAGCAAAACCTTCGTATGGCTCTAAGCGCGCCCATTTAAGGTCATCGCCCTCGCCCTCTGAAACCTCGATAGGCTTCAACACACGCATGAATTTCTTGGGAGCATCTTGCTCTTGCAAGCCCGCTGAACGCAACAGGTACACAAAGGTACCAGCGCTACCATCCATAATGGGCACTTCTTCTGCGGTGAGATCGATATGGATATTATCAATACCCAAACCTGCCAATGCTGACATCAAATGCTCGACTGTGGACACACGTGCATTCTCTTTTTGCAACACGGAAGCCATGCGTGTACCCCCCACCAAACTTGCTTGAGCAGGTAGATCTACCACTTCGGGCAAATCAACACGGTGAAACACAATACCCGTATTGGGGGCAGCCGGACGCATCGTGATTTCCACACGACGACCGGAGTGCAAACCCACACCCTTAGTGCTAATAGATTTGGCGATAGTACGTTGACGTAACATTGGAATTTTATTCATTAATGACAACTCTTAGCCCGATTGTAACCGCTATTTCATAAAGGCCTGAACTTTTAGTGTAAGGAATCGAAAAGCACAACCTTAGCGGCCAGCACCTTTCACCCTGCACAAGACAGATTACCTTCTCGTTATAAGACCGTTACATCGTCTTCGCGTTCAACCCACCCCCGACAAGCAGGGGCGAGTTGAAGTGCGAGAGTCATTGCGCGAATCGGGGAAAACGCGCCTGACTGCCTTTAGTCAGCCTGCTTACGCAGAAACGCTGGGATATCGAAATGATCCATGCCAGCGGTTTCCAGTGCACGAACCTGCACCGATGCCTGACTACGTGGGTTACGAATCACTGCCGGTACATCGGAGTTAGTGAAGTCGAAATCCGACACAGGCTGATTATCGGTACCTGTACGCAATACTTGCTCGTTGTTTTGGACCAATTGCGGACGAGCTTGTTGTTGCTGTTGTCCACGACCCAAACCGGTAGCAACAACCGTTACACGCAGATCGTCACCCATGTTGTCATCGTAGGCTGTACCAAAAATCACGGTAGCGTCTTCGGCTGCGTAACCACGGATAGTATCCATAATTTCGCGTGTTTCACGCAGCTTCAAGTTGCGACCCGAGGTGATGTTAACCAGCATGCCACGTGCACCATGTAAGTCCACGCCCTCAAGCAATGGGCATGCAATAGCACGCTCGGCTGCTTCGCGGGCACGGTTTTCACCGGAACCTACTGCGGTACCCATCATGGCTTGACCTTGTTCACCCATGATGGTTTTCACGTCTTCAAAGTCAACGTTAACGTTACCTTCGACGTTAATGATTTCAGCAATACCTGCGCAGGCATTGTGCAATACATCATCAGCTGCTTTGAAGCAGTCTTCTTGAGTTGCATCGTCATCCATTAAGGAGTACAGATTCTCGTTCAGAACGACAATCAGTGAGTGCACGTGTTTGGACAACTCCTCAATGCCCTCTTCAGCCATTTTAAGACGGCGATTTCCTTCAAAATCGAAAGGTTTGGTCACCACACCCACGGTGAGGATACCTAACTCTTTAGCCACCTCGGCTACTACTGGGCCTGCACCGGTACCGGTACCGCCGCCCATACCAGCGGTAATAAATACCATGTGCGCGCCGTTTAGAGCGGCACGAATTTCTTCGCGTGCTGTTTCTGCAGCCGCACGGCCTTGCTCAGGCTTCGCACCTGCACCTAAACCAGTACGACCCAGACGAATTTGCACAGGTGCTTCGCTGCTACTTAATGCCTGAGCATCTGTATTAGCGCAAATAAAATCCACCCCTTGCACGCCTGAGCGGATCATGTGGGTTACTGCATTACCACCTGCTCCACCAACGCCTATTACCTTGATAATAGTCGAATTGCTGTTTGTATCTAGCATTTCAAAGTTCATCATTTTTGACTCCCTCACAAGTACATAATGGCAAGATCAGTCTTGCCGCCCCGATACTGCAAAAAATTAGAAGCGTCTCACTAACGATGCCAACTTCGCATTCGCAACGTTATTGAAACGTTTCTTGGAGTACTGCTGCCTACTTCCTACCACCCTTACCCAACAGTTCTCCTCGTTGAACCAAAGGCTAAGCCTTTAGTTCATAAACCACTCCTTCATACGCGCTAGCAAGCTTTTTACACTGCCTTTTTGTTGCGCGACTTTACGCCCACGCGCATGCTGCATGCGGGCTTCAGTTAATAAACCCATTACCGTCGAGAAGCGCGGATTGCGCATCACATCGGCCAAACTACCGTTATAGGCAGGCACCGCCACTCGCACTGGCTTTAAAAACACATCCTCTGCCACCTCGACAATGCCGGGTAGCAACGCCGTGCCACCGGTTAACACCACGCCAGATGACAACAGGTCTTCGTAGCCAGATTCACGCAAGCTTTGTTGTACGAAGGTGAAAAGCTCTTCCACGCGCGGCTCAATAACTGCGCCCAACGACTGACGCTTAACCTGGCGATTAGGTCGGTCACCCAGTCCGGGCACCTCGATCAGCTCCTCGCTACTGGCCAGACTTTGTTTTGCCAGCCCAAAGCGCAGCTTAATTTCTTCAGCGTCAGGGGTAGGCGTACGCAGCATAGCGGCGATATCGCTCGTAATTTGATCGCCCGCAATGGGGATGACATCGGTATGT
>DATGRU010000148.1:0-3337 GCA_035303295.1 Paenalcaligenes sp. | reverse complement strand
ATAAGCGTCGCACCTTTGCCATTATTTCTCACCCTGACGCCGGTAAAACGACCCTAACTGAGAAACTGCTGTTGTTCGCAGGTGCAATTCAAATTGCTGGCAGTGTGAAATCACGTAAGGCAGAGCGCCACGCCTCGTCCGACTGGATGGAAATCGAGAAACAACGTGGTATTTCGGTGGCCTCCTCGGTTATGCAGATGGAATACCGCGACTGTGTCATCAACCTCTTAGACACGCCCGGGCACCAAGACTTTTCTGAAGATACTTACCGCGTCTTAACTGCTGTCGATGCAGCCTTAATGGTGATTGACGCCGCGAACGGGGTGGAACCACAAACCATCCGCTTGCTACAGGTTTGTCGGGCTCGTAACACGCCCATTATTACTTTTGTGAACAAGCTCGACCGCGAGGTACAAGAACCACTGGATCTCATCTCGGAAATCGAAGCACACCTCGAGATGGAGGCCATTCCTTTTTCTTGGCCAGTCGGCATGGGTCGCGCCTTCGGCGGGGTGTTTAATATAGAAAAAGATCACTTCCACGTTTTCACGTCGGGCAAAGAACACCGTAGCAGCGACGATGAAACACTGCCCGGCTTAGACAACAAAGAAGCCGAAGCCCGCTTTGGGGATAACTTTGTTAAAGCCCGCGACGAAATTCAGCTTATTAAGGAAGCCGTTTCCGACTTCGACCATCAGGCCTTCTTAAAAGGTAAGCAAACCCCTGTGTTTTTTGGCTCGGCCATTAATAATTTTGGGGTACAAGAAGTACTGGACGCGTTAGTGGATTTAGCGCCCCCTCCGGGCCCACGTGAAGCCTTGCAACGCACTGTACTGCCTGAAGAAAAAAAATTCAGCGGCATCGTGTTTAAAGTACAGGCCAATATGGACCCTGCCCACCGTGACCGCGTTGCGTTTGTGCGTGTTGCCTCGGGCCATTTCCAGCGCGGCATGCGCTTAAAAGTGGCGCGTAGCAATCGTGAAATCCGCCCCAATAACGTGGTGTCTTTTTTGTCTCAGCGACGCGAACTACTTGATGAAGCCTACGCTGGCGATATTATTGGTATTCCTAACCACGGTGTATTGCAACTAGGCGATGTGTTAACCGAAGGCGAAACCCTGCAATTTACCGGTTTGCCATTCTTTGCGCCGGAACTGTTTCAAGCGGTCGAAGTCAAAGATCCTTTGCGCACAAAACAACTACGTACTGGCTTAACGCAATTGGGCGAGGAAGGTGCCATTCAAGTATTCCGTCCGTATTTGGCCAGCGGAACATTGTTACTAGGTGCTGTCGGGCAACTGCAGTTTGAAGTGGTGGCTCACCGCTTAAAAACCGAGTACAACGTAGATGCTCGTTTAACGCCGTCGCGCTATAACTTGGCACGCTGGGTAACGGCAGAAGATGATAAGGTAATGAAAAAGTTCATCGAAAGTAACGCAATGAATATTGCTTACGACGTGGTGGATGCCGTTGCTTTTCTGGCCAGCTCGCCCGCCCAGTTACGTGTTGCGCAAGACCTAAACCCCGGCATTGAGTTCCATGCCATGCGAGAACACAGTGGTCATCATTTTGGTGATGGCGTATAAACGGAAGCGAATCTCATAAGCTCTGCTTATCGTCAAACCGTCATACGCTTACACCAGACGGATTCTGTCACAAGCACAGCCATGGTTTTCGCTACAATGTTACGCAATCGTCAGTTGTGCGTTGCTGCGCTACCCTGCACATGACGAGCTTTTTTATCACGGACCCTTAAACCATTATGTTCTGGCGTTTACTTACTGTGGTGTTTCTCGTGGCAATCGGTGCTTCGGTATGGGGCGGCATTGCCTTAGGCAATTGGCTGGTTGCAAACGGCCCGTTGCGCGCGCCCAATATGGCGGAATTTACCGAACCCACACTGATGCCGACGCTGGATGCCGACGGCAAACCCTTTACCGCTCAGCCTCCGCAACCCTTAATTAACGGCCGCTTAGGTGTACCCGAGCCCATCGAACCTATCGATTGGGACATTAACTCGCCATCGGCCGATCAAGATAACCCACCCATCGCTTTAGCGAAGACCCGTATCACCATGGCCGAAGCACAAGTGGCTACGCAACGCTCCGACAGTGGTTTGCAAGGGATTGCCAACTTAGGGAACTTAGGCCAAGGCGGCAATCAGGAAATTCAACCTGTGGATATCGCCACCCCACCACCGCCCCCACAGCAAGTTACCGGAACCACCTCCGCTAACTGGCAAGGCGACCTGCAACGCGAATTGCATGCTTGCTCGCAACGCGGCTTTTTCGAGCGCCCCAGTTGCTCGTGGGATGTACGTAATAAGTATTGTGGACCCAATAATGCCTGGGGCCGCGTAGCGGGCTGCCCAAGTAAATCCTTCTAAAAAACACCCGAGCATTAAAAAACCCCTTGGTAAACTGCCCTGACCATCAGGCAAACCAAGGGGCTTAGTGCATTACAAACAGCGCAATAACGATTACTCGTGTTCGGCCATTTGCGATTGCAGGTAATTTTGCACGCCTACCTTATCAACCAACTCTAACTGCGTTTCTAGCCAGTCGATATGCTCTTCGGTATCGATCAAGATTTTCAGCAACAAGTCGCGCGACACGTAATCACCTACTGATTCACAGTAAGCAATACCTTCTTTCACGGTTAACTTGGCGCCTGACTCGAGGCTAAGGTCACACTGCAGCAACTCGGGTACGTTCTCGCCAATACGCAGTTTGTGCAGATCTTGTAGATTAGGTAAACCATCCAACATAAAAATACGTTCGATCAGCATGTCGGCGTGTTTCATTTCGCCGATAGATTCGTCGTATTCGTGCTTACCCAGTTTATCGAAACCCCAGTGGTTCAACATGCGCGCATGCAAGAAATACTGGTTAATAGCGGTAAGTTCGTTTTTGAGCTGTTGGTTTAAATGATAAATAACTTGAGTATCGCCTTTCATAGGGCCTCCTGATGGTCGTTACTGTGTACAACCATCACTATAGCAGCCTATAGACGAAAACACGTGACTAAGCCTAGTGCAAACCAGACTAATAAAAAGCGCGGAAAGCCTGTAATACTAACGATTCTCAGGGCCGTAATGACAATGAAAACCGTTCACTGCGTGAAGCACGTAGAACTTATACGGAAGCAACGTAAGCGGGCATGTGCACAGCATGCACTTCAGCCTCGATCGTAACCCCTTCAGTGGGACGACTCACTTGTGTAGCGAATAACGAGCACTCGCCCGCGTATTCACCGCCAGGCAAGTATTCTATTGCCGTGTCAGCACACGCACCACAACATGTGGCTACCCCTAACTGACCTTGTAGATCAGTAATAC
>DATGRU010000147.1:0-2322 GCA_035303295.1 Paenalcaligenes sp. | reverse complement strand
CAATATCAAGATCCCAGCACACACAATGACCCCGTTTAGCAAGTAACGCAGCAAAGGTACCTGTGTGAGCGCAGCACTATAGTTCTCTATGGCTGCCCAGTTCTGAGGCAACAAATGAAAGCCATCTATAAAAATTTCATCTGCCGGTTTCAACGACGTGGAAAGCATCCAGATAAACGGGAATAGATAAATGACGGCGCCGGTCATCAATACAAGATGGCGCAACAGTAGCCACAGATTAGGCGTTTTGGTGTTAGTGCTCATGCGTAATGCGTCCTCTTTTCCATACCTGCCTGCTGCAACAAGGTGAATACAAAAATACAGGCTACAAAAATCACGGTCATGGCCGAGGCATAACCCATTCGGAAAAAACCAAAGCCTTCGTTATAGATAGAGTGCAGTAATACTTCGGTTGCTTTATTTGGCCCACCACTGGTTAACACATGAACAATGTCAAATACTTGTAGCGAACGAATTGCACACACAGTCACCACAAATAGGCTGGTAGGACCAAGCAGCGGCAAGATCAATCTAAAAAAGCGATCAACGGGATGACTCATGCCATCTAACAGGCTGGCCTGACGTAGTTCAGTGGGAATGTTTTTTAGTCCAGCCATAAACATCACCATGGCCAATCCCGACATTTGCCAGATGCCAATTACAGCTAAAGAAATTAGTGCCAGATCGTAATCTTTAAGCCAGTTCTGGGGGGCAACACCAAACCAACCGATGACCTGATTAATAAAACCCACGCTGGGATGCATTAAGAACTGCCAAACCACGGCCATAGCAATCAACGTTGAGGCCACCGGCAAAAAGTAAGCAGTGCGATAAAACGTCCTTAATGACTTATGCGACTCAATCAACAAGGCAGCGCCTAGACCAATTACGATCGACCCAACTGAGACCATTACTAAATAGCTGATCGTATTAGCAAACGATTTTCTAAAGGTGTCGTCCTGCCAAAGCTCGACATAATTCGACAAGCCTATCCAGTTCCATGTACTAGCACCGAACTGCCAATCGGTAAGAGAAAGCATCGCTACCATTAACAGCGGCACGATTAGCAACAAAAGCGTTAGCAACATACTTGGACCCAGCAATAAGCCGAGTTGTGTAGGTTTAAGACGCATTACAATCCCCTACGCCGCACGCGATAAGGCGGTGCGTGCCGACTCCAGTCGGACACCATCACTGCCAAAAGCATGACATTCGGACACGGGCACATAGAAACTAAGTTCATCGCCTACACATAGTCCACCCGTATCAGCAACAACTAACGTAACCTTGATATCGTCTGAGGTCTGTATCGTTATCTGTTGCTCTGCTCCGGTATATTCCAACAACAACACCCTACCTTTAATGCATAAGCTGTTAAGTTGTGTCTTTAAACTAGCCACATGAGGACGGAAAGCAATTTCAGTCACTCCAGCCGGAAAGCGCTGCTCTAAATTTTGCCCTTGCAAACTCGCTCTACCTAAACTGTCATGTGACACAGCGAGGAAATTAATTCGAGGAGCCCCTACAAAGGCGGCAACATCGCGGTGCTGCGGCCTATCGTAAATTTCAGTGGGGGTGCCCAGTTGCAATATATGCCCCCCTTTCATAACGGCGATTCGATCGGACATCGACATGGCTTCATGTTGATCATGGGTGACGTAAACAAAGGTCACGCCCAACTCATCATGTAGTTGCCGAATTTCTGCTCTTAGTGACTGGCGCAAATTGGCATCTAAATTAGAGAGTGGCTCATCAAATAAAAACAATGACGGACGACGCACCATGGCTCTGGCTAAGGCCACTCGTTGTCGTTGCCCTCCTGATAACGCGGCCGGTTTACGAGTCCATAAATGAGCAATGCCTAGAGTCTCAGCCACCTTAAGGCCCTGCTCTTGTGCCACTCTCACATGCCGTCGTGCGCTCGGGCTCATCCAACGCACTCCGGGTAATCGTTGCCAGAAGCTCATGGTGTTCATGTAGAGAGGGGTACAAATGTTATCGCCAACCGTCATATGAGGATACAGAGCATAAGACTGAAACACCATTGCACAATCCCGTTGCGAAGGGCTTTGCGTACTTAGGTCAACACCACCCTTACGGATTGACCCTGAACTGGGCTGCTCTAACCCTGCCAGCAATTTAAGCAACGTTGACTTACCGCAACCCGAGGCTCCGAGCAAGGTTAGAAACTCACCATTTCGTATGGTTAACGACAGCTCATTTAAAACAGTGGTTGATCCATACTGCTTCGATACGGCGCTTAATTCGATATCCATCATTTCAAGCTTCCATTAAGACGGGGTGATGTGAGGGCAGCCATCG
>DATGRU010000146.1:0-7596 GCA_035303295.1 Paenalcaligenes sp. | reverse complement strand
TTGGTCTTTAGAGTTCACCGTGGTGTAAATATTAAAGCCGCGACTGTAGATGTTGTCTTGGTACACGCCGTGCAATAACTGACGAGCCAATTCAGCTACGTATTCACCATGGATTGCATAGCCGCCGGCTGGGGTGCCGGGTGCTGAACGCAAGATAATTTCTTGTGCAATGGCCTCTTCGTACTGTTCGTCGGTGATGTAACCCAGACTTTGCATACGACCCAATACCACTAATTGCTGACGTTTCGCTTCGTTATAGTTAGCAATGGGGTTATAGCGTGAGGGCGCGCGGGGAATACCGGCAAGCATAGCGGCTTCGGCCAAGGTGATTTCGGTGAGCGGCTTGCCAAAATAGGTGCGACACGCCGCAGCAAAACCGTAGGCTCGGTGGCCCAGATAAATTTGATTCATATAAAGATCAAGAATTTGATCTTTACTGAGCATAGATTCGATCTTAAAGGTAAGCAACAGCTCGTAAAACTTACGGGTGTAGGTTTTTTCCGAGGTTAAGTAGAAATTACGTGCTAACTGCATCGTAATCGTACTGGCCCCTTGGGTTTTACGCATGGCGATGACGTTGGCCACAGCAGCTCGTGCTACCCCACGTAAATCAATACCACCGTGTTGGTAAAAACGATCGTCTTCGGCTGCTAAAATAGCCGACTTCATGACATCAGGGATTTCATGAAAGGGCGTGACGTTACGGCGTTCTTCGCCGAACTCACCAATTAAAACCTTGTCGGCCGTATAGATACGCAGTGGTACCCGTGGCCGGTAGTCGGTCATGGCGGTTAGATCGGGCAAATTTGGCCACGCCAATGCCAAAGCGAGCGACAATAGCAGTACCCCGCACAGACCAGCGCTGGCGACCACAGCAATCAGCTTCATGGCAAAGCGTGCTAACCGAGAACCCGATGCATTGTCGGGGCGTTTATGCGAATTTTGGGCAGAAGAACTCATTGCAGGTGATTTTAAGCCCAATGACGGAAAGACTTCGAATTGCGCATTAGGTTTATGTAACCAAGTAATTCAAATTAGAGGTGAGCCTACCAATTAAACAGGCTAATGGGATAATACACAAATGACGGACTCTTTACCTTTAGATCGAATGCAAATTGAACCTTTAGCCCCCATTTCTGATGACATGCTGCAACGTCTAAACCAGCCTGGTTCTCAGTCTGTGTTTTTGGTTGGCATGATGGGTGCGGGTAAAACCACCATTGGCAGACAGCTTGCCAAAACGTTGGATCGCCAATTCGTCGATCTGGATCACGAGCTCGAGGCTCGTTGCGGTGTCAGGGTGTCGGTTATCTTTGACATTGAGGGTGAAGAAGGGTTCCGTAAACGGGAAACGGCAACGTTGGATGCCTGCTCGCGTCAAGGAGGCATTGTACTGGCAACTGGGGGCGGTGCGGTGCTGGCACCGGAAAACCGTGAGTTTTTAACCCAGCGTGGGGTGGTAGTGTACCTGCGAGCCAGCGTTGATGAGCTGTATCGACGTGTGGCGCGCGACAAAAACCGTCCATTATTGCAAACTGAGAATCCGCGCCAACGTTTGGCCGAGTTGTTGGCGCATCGTGAACCCTTATACGAAGAGGTTGCCGATATTATTTTTGATACGGGAAGCGCTCCCATTTCTTCGGCATTGCGGGATTTACTGGCCTTGTTAAAAGAGAAGAAGGTAATTGAATGAGTATCGTGCACGTTGAAACACCAGGCGGAAGTTATCCCATTCATGTGGATGCGGGGCGTCTGGATCAATTAGAGCAAACTGTACCGGCTGACGTCACCACGATTGCACTGATCAGCAATCCCACCGTGATGAAGCTATATGGTGAGCGTGTCCATCGTGCCTTAGCAAAAACGGGTAAGCGCGTTATCGAGGTATCGATTCCTGATGGCGAAGCCTATAAAAACGGGGAAACACTGAACCTAATCTTTGACCGCTTGCTAGGCGAGCGGTTGGATCGCAAGGCGCTAATTGTGGCGCTAGGTGGTGGTGTGGTGGGTGACATCAGTGGTTTTGCAGCGGCTTGTTTTATGCGCGGCATACGCTTTTTACAGGTGCCCACTACCTTGTTGGCACAGGTTGATTCGTCAGTTGGGGGTAAAACCGCCATCAATCACCCCTTAGGCAAAAATATGATTGGTGCGTTTTATCAGCCTATTGCCGTCGAAATTGATATTAATGTGCTGCAAACCTTGCCTGAACGTGAAGTGTCGGCAGGGCTGGCCGAAGTTATTAAATACGGCATGATCAGTGATGCGGCGTTTTTTGACTGGTGCGAAGCCAATGCAGAAGCTCTGGTACGTCGCGACGCTCAAGCCGTTAGCTATGCGGTACAACGCTCATGTGAAGTGAAGGCACAGGTTGTGTCGCAGGACGAGCGTGAATCGGGCTTGCGTGCCATTTTGAATTTCGGTCATACCTTTGGTCATGCGATTGAAGCTGGGTTGGGCTATGGTGAATGGCTACATGGCGAGGCAGTAGGCTGCGGTATGGTCATGGCCGCCGAGTTGTCTGCCGACTTGTGTGGTCTGGATCGCGCTAGTGTGGATCGGGTGCGAGCCTTAGTCCAAGCAATTGGCTGCCCTGTTGAGCCACCGCAATGGCCGGCCCAACGTTGGGTAGAGCTAATGGGCATTGATAAAAAAGCGGAAGGTGGGCAGTTACGCTTTGTGGTCATGCCTACAATAGGCCAAAGCCACGTGGAAACGGTTAGCCCCGACTTAGTTAGTAAGGTAATTCAACGCTTCAGTAGCTAATACATAAGGAGATTTCATTATGGCGCCACTTGCAGTGTATGCATGTCATCCAGAACGCAGTCGGGGTAGACGCCATAGTGAAGCGCCTCCAGCGGGGCGTAATGCCTTTCAGCGTGACCGTGATCGCATTATTCATTGCAATGCCTTTCGTTTGTTGGAATACAAAACGCAGGTTTTTATCAACCACGAAGGCGATTTATTTCGTACCCGCTTAACGCACAGTATTGAAGTCGCACAAATTGCGCGCTCTTTAGCGCGCAGCTTGCAGTTGCATGAAGACTTAATCGAAGCGATTTCGTTAGCTCACGATTTAGGGCACACGCCATTTGGTCATTCGGGCCAAGAGGAATTAAATGCGTGCGTGCGCGAGTTCTGCCCCGACGCGGGTGGTTTTGAGCATAACCTGCAAAGCCTGCGTATTGTGGACACATTGGAAGAGCGCTACGCGCAGTTCAATGGTTTGAACCTGTGTTTTGAAACCCGCGAGGGTATTTTGAAGCATTGCTCCAGCAAGCACGCACGTTTGTTGGGTGATGTAGGTGAGCGCTTCTTAAAAGGGCATTCGCCGTCGCTGGAAGCACAAATCGCGAATTTGGCCGATGAAATCGCCTATAACAACCACGATATTGATGATGGTTTGCGCTCTGGCCTAATCGAAATTTCGCAACTGTTGCAGGTGTCTATTTTTGCCGAACACTACGAACAGGTAATTCGTCAGCACCCCACCATCGAGCGCAAACGTTTAGTGGCAGAAGTTATTCGCGCCATGATTAACACCTTAGTGCAAGATTTAGCGCACACCACCCAACAGAAGGTGGAAAAGCTTAAACCTACCAGTGTGGATGATATTCGTTTAGCAAAACCTTTGGCATCATTTTCGGACGAAATGCGTGCGCAAGCCGACGAGTTAAAGCGTTTTTTGCACCGTAATTTGTACCGTCACCACCGTGTATTGCGCATGATGACTAAAGCTCGTCGCATCGTGCGTGAACTGTTTGTAGCGTTTCTTGAAGATCCCCGCCTGCTATCGCCAGAGCACCGCCGTGACGATTCGGTGGAGCAAGTTAGGGCCATTGCCGATTACATCGCTGGCATGACCGACCGTTACGCGATTCGCGAGCATCAGCAGTTGTACAAAATGTAGTCTGTGCTTTTCCTTAGGCGTGTTCAGTGGGTGCTAATAGCGCGCGTAAATAGCGTCCGGTATGGCTTTGCGGGCATTGAGCTACCGTTTCTGGTGTTCCTTCGACCACAATTTGCCCACCCGCGGCACCGCCTTCAGGCCCCATATCCACGACCCAATCAGCTGTCTTGATGACGTCCAGATTGTGCTCAATAACCACAATGGTGTTACCTGCCTCAACCAGCTTGCGCAATACCTCTAAGAGCAACGCGATGTCTTGAAAGTGCAGGCCGGTGGTGGGCTCGTCTAATACATACATGGTACGGCCAGTACTACGCCGTGATAGCTCTAAGGCCAGCTTTACCCGTTGTGCCTCACCCCCCGATAGTGTGGTGGCGCTTTGGCCTAGTCGTATATACGATAGGCCGACATCCATGAGTGTTTGCAGCTTGCGCGCAATAGCCGGTACCGCATCGAAATACTGCAGCGCTTGTTCAACGGTTAAGTCCAGCACTTCACTGATGTTTTTACCGCGATAGCGAATATCGAGGGTTTCGCGGTTATAGCGTAAACCATGGCATACATCGCAAGGTACGTATACATCGGGTAGAAAGTGCATTTCCACTTTAACGACGCCATCGCCCTGACACGCCTCGCAGCGGCCCCCTTTTACGTTGAACGAGAAGCGGCCTGGATCGTAGCCGCGCACCCGCGCTTCGGGTACGCCAGCAAAGAGTTCGCGGATGGGCGTAAACATGCCAGTGTACGTGGCTGGGTTACTGCGTGGGGTACGACCAATGGGGCTTTGATCCACATTGATGATTTTATCGAAATGCTCAAGCCCTTCTAAGTTCTCGAAGGGGGCGGGTTCGGTTTGCGCTCGATGTAGCCGTTGCGAGAGTGCTGTTGCTAAGGTGTCGTTAATTAGGGTGGATTTACCCGAGCCGGATACGCCCGAGATGCACACAAAACGACCAGCGGGTATGCGTAGGGTGACATTTTTTAGGTTATTGCCCGAGGCACCGGATAAAACCAAATAATCAAGCTCATCATTAACAGGGCGGCGCTGAGGCACGGGTATGCTTTGTTTGCCGCTTAAATATTGTCCGGTTAACGAGGCATCATTTGCAAACACATCGGCAGGGGTGCCCGAGGCCACCACTTCGCCACCATGCTCGCCCGCGCCAGGGCCCATATCAACGACAAAGTCGGCACTGCGGATCATGTCTTCGTCGTGTTCCACGACGATCACGCTATTACCTAGATCGCGTAAATGATGCAGGGTTTGAATCAGTTTATCGTTGTCGCGCTGGTGTAGGCCGATAGAGGGCTCATCCAGCACATACATAACGCCAGTTAGGCCAGAGCCAATTTGGCTGGCTAAGCGGATGCGTTGAGATTCGCCGCCGGAAATGGTGTCGGCACTGCGATCTAACGATAGGTAATTAAGCCCCACATCGTTCAAGAACTGTAGTCGCGCTTCAATTTCTTGAACGATGCGCTCGGCGATTTCCTTTTTAGCGCCGCTTAGTTGTAGGTTTTGAAACCAACGTAAGCAGTCGGCTAAGGATAAGGCTTCCACCTGAAAAATAGCTTGAGGGTCGTTTTCACCTAGCAACACGTGGCGGGCTTCGGTACGTAGACGTGAGCCTTCGCAGCTAGGGCAGCTATGCGTGCGGCGTAGTTTCGCCAGCTCTTCTTTGACGGCTGAGGATTCTGTTTCACGCCAGCGACGCTCGAAGTTGGGAATGACCCCTTCAAAGGGATGTCGTTTAACGGTGGTTTTGCCTTTCTCGTTTAAATACAGAAAGTTGATTTCTTCGTTACCCGAGCCGTAAAGAATACGTTGCTGAATTGTCTCGTCGAGGCTTTCAAAGGCGGCTTCGATATCGAATTCGTAATGCAGCGCTAAGCTGTTGAGCAGAGCGTAGGTGAAAGCATTGCGTCGATCCCAGCCGCTAATGGCACCACTGGCAAGGCTTAAATCGGGGAAAGCAACCACGCGCTTAGGGTCAAAAAAGTCCACGTGACCTAGACCGCCGCAGTCGGGGCACGCACCGGCAGGGTTATTAAAACTAAATAGGCGTGGTTCGAGTTCGGTCAGGCTGTAATCACAGGCTGCGCACGCATAGTGGCTGCTAAACAATTGTTCGCTACCATCATCCAGATTCAACGCAATGGCTCGTCCGTGCGCTAAATTTAAGGCGGTTTCGAAGCTTTCTGCCAAGCGTTGGCTGCTTTCTGTTTTGATACGCAGTCTATCGATGACGACATCAATGTTGTAGGATTGCTCTGCTGCCGGAGGTGTAGCTTCCTCAATGGCGCAGATTTGTCCATTTACACGTATGCGTACAAAGCCTTGTGCTTGTAAGGCCTGCAGACGTTGGCTGAAATCGTCGGTTGCGCCTCGAGCTACGGGTGCGAGTATGGATAGGCGCGTGTCTTCGGGCCACGCTAAGACGTGATCCACCATCTGGCTAACGTTTAGCGCTTGCAGAGGCAGTGCGTGCGTGGGGCAGTAAGGTGTGCCTGCACGAGCGTACAATAGGCGCAGGTAATCGTGGATTTCGGTGGTGGTTCCCACCGTGGACCGGGGGTTGTGACCAGCGGCCTTTTGTTCAATGGCAATAGCAGGAGAGAGCCCTTCGATAAGGTCTACATCCGGTTTGTCCATCAGTTGTAAAAACTGGCGGGCGTAAGCCGATAAGCTTTCTACGTAACGGCGTTGGCCTTCTGCGTACAGCGTATCGAAGGCTAACGATGATTTTCCGGAGCCTGACAAGCCTGTAATGACGACGAGTTGCCTTCTGGGCAGGTCGATAGACAGGTTTTTGAGGTTGTGCGTGCGGGCGCCCCTGATGCGTATTGCTTCCATCTGAGTAGGGTATCGGAACTTTTTAAAAGGCAACTTGCTACTATAGCGCGCTAGTGCAGCTTATGTGCAGTGAGTGTCAGCCCAACTATGTGTCAAACCGTATTTTGAGTGTCGCATGAGTCAAACAGAAGTCGTTAAGAAAAACAAAGTGAAACGCGAGCGTCTAAGCCTGACGCCGCTAGAGCGTAAGTCGAGCATGATGCTGGCTTTGCTGTTTGCGTCGCGAATGCTAGGGTTGTTTTTACTGACCCCGATTTTTGCGGTGGCAGCGCATTCGATCCCCGGAGGTAACGATGCGGTCAAAGTGGGTTTGGCGTTGGGCGCTTATGGCTTAACCCAAGCCGTGATGCAAATACCCTTAGGTATGGCATCGGATCGCTTTGGACGACGACCTGTGATTGTGGCTGGGATGGTGCTGTTCATTATAGGCGGTATTGTCTGTGCACTGGCAGACAGTGTCGACGGCATTATTATTGGGCGTACGTTACAGGGTGTGGGCGCCGTATCAGCAGCCATTACGGCATGGGTGGCAGACGCAACACGGCCCGAGGTGCGTACTCGCGCCATGGCGATGGTGGGAGCCTCAATCGGATTGTCTTTTGCCGTATCGTTGGTGTTGTCCCCTGTTTTGGTTGGGCAGTTTGGTTTATCGGGTTTGTTTTGGGTTATTAGCTTGCTGGGTTTTGTGTGCTTGCTGATTGCGGCGTTTTTAGTGCCTGCAGTGCCACGTAACCCCGATCCCATTGTGCAAGGCCGCGCTCGCGATGTGTTGGCCCATCGTGATTTGCTGCGACTGAACTTTGGGGTGTTCGCGCTGCATTTTATTTTGATG
>DATGRU010000145.1:0-6766 GCA_035303295.1 Paenalcaligenes sp. | reverse complement strand
GGTGGTGGCACCAGAGCTTTCTGCAGGTTTAGTGCTGCTGCTTTGTGGGCGTGGCTGGAATTGCACCACGCTGGATGCGACTTGCATCGGCGGCGTTAAGGGCGCACCCAGTTCGCTTTCAATACGGGCGCGCGCTTCGCTTAGCAGCCAGTTGTGTTGACGCAAAATAGTCCTGCGCTCTTGCTGGCTTTTCGCGCTGTTAACCAAGCCGCGCACGACACAGCGGCCGTCGGTAACTGGCTGCACAAACAGCACTAATACAGCGCTGTCGCCGTTGTGACGCGAGAAAAAGCGCAGGCTGCGTTGATCGGCTTCAACCAATTCCACTTCACTGTCGGCCACATCGTCAATCGACACCGGAGCAAAACGATAATCTTTGAGTTTTTCTAATACCGTTTCCGCAGGTACGTTAATGGGGATCGGGCGCAGCGTAAGCAGTTCGCCTTCTTTTAACCACGGTAAGTCGATGTCGTCTTTCAGGTCGGCCGGAGCAGACCAAATTAAGCCATAACGCTCAATGGATGGGTACGTTTTAATATTTACCGTGCGTGCCGGTGCATCGGCCGGATGAGCAGGAATATAGGTACAGCCCCCTGTACGGTTGGAGTATCGCCAACCGTGGTACTGGCATTTCAGTTCACGTCCATCATTAATACCAATGCTTAGCCTCACGCCTCTGTGTAGACAGCGGTTTTCCCACAGGTTGACATGCCCGTCATCGGCTCGCCACAGGGCAAATTCGTGACCTAACAACTGCGCTTGATACACGTGGCGCAGGGGCAGATCGGTTGAAGAGGCGACAGGGTACCAGCAGAGGTCTGGTGCCCCTGCCATCGTTTGTGTTTGCATCACGGTTCCTTTCCTAACTTTGCACTAACTCTTCAGCGGGAATCACACCATAGGTAATTCCCTTTTCTCGTAACCAGCGGCGGTAAGCAATAGCTGTTTTATCCGCACGAATCGGCACTTCTGCCCGCGGATCCAGCGGTAGGCGCTTGGGGTACTGGTTTTCAAGAATGGGTTTGTCTTGCCCGAAGATGGTTTGCTGGAATAAACGAATGTTTTTGTCTTCGTTTACGTCGTCGAGCAGGCTAAGCATCATGTGAGCATTCACATGCTCTTCATCAATAGGCTGAAGAAATAGCGCTATTACATCGAGCCGATCGTCGTAGCCGGGGCTGGATTTGTACAGCACTGAGCAATACGGGTGCGGTACCCGATAGACGTATTCCACATCTTGGCCGCTGGTTGCCGTAGCAGCGGCCATCGGCTGATAGAAACGGCATTGGGTCGCTACGATTTCGTCGCTGTCCGCTTTAATGGTGACGTTGTAGTCTTTGACCTCGGTGTGGGGCTCTACACCCAGAATATCGGTGTGTACAAAGGGAAAGTGCCCCATATCAAGGAAGTTTTCCACAGCCCGCGGTGCAGAAACGTGTACCCCCATAGTGGCTGCGTTTAGGTTGCGACGATCGGGCTCGCGGTATTCAGGCACATCGAATAAGGGGATGGGGTCATCGCCCAAACAGGCCCATACGTAGCCGTATTCAATTTGGCTTTTAACCAGATCGGCATCGCTCTCGGGAACCGTGTCCGACATGTCGGAATACCAGACCTTAACCGTCTTATCAGGGAAAACCTTATACGACAATTTTTCGGTTAGTAAGACAGTTTTTTTAACGTTATTTACCCCAGCTTCATCGATTGCACCGATGGGATGCCAGAGGTTTTTGATGTGCGGGTCTGCACAATTTGTTCGACTCATTTCGCCTTTCCTCCTGTGCGCTATGGCGCGATTGCCGCCTTTTAATGTGTTTTATCGCGGTTTTATCAAGCATCAAAAACATGTGTTTAAGACAAATTTTTATGCTTGTTTGAATTCCATTAGGGCACAAAAAAACCACTATGTTATATCGTATTCATGATAACAACTATCATGGGTTTATAATAGAAAGTCTCAAATAAATCCGTAAATTACTTTCTTACATGCTTACAAAACATAATAAGGCATGCACAAAATTATATAAAAGCAACGGAGACAAGATGAAGCATAAAGGAATTGGAAGGAGAACCTTCCTGACTTATGGCGCCTTGAGTTCGGCTGCTCTGCTGGTACCAAAATGGGCGCTAGCAGAGTCGGATGTTTTAAAAGTTGGGGTCTTGTTTACTTCGCCCGTTACCGAAGTAGGCTGGGTGAAGCAGCACCACCAAGCTGCTTACGCCTTGAAAGACAAATACGGCGATAAGGTTCAAATTTCCACCGTCGATAACGTTTACACCCCTCAAGATGCCGAACGCGTATTTCGCGAGTTTGCTAGCACCGGCCATCAACTCATTTTTGGCACCAGTTTTTCACACGGCACGCCTATCCAGCGCGTAGCCCAACGCTTCCCTAACGTCTCATTCGAACATTGCGCAGGCATTGTGCAGCAAAAGAACGTGGGCATTTTTGAAGCTAAGTACTTCGAGGGCTCGTACGTGGCCGGCGCTGCTGCAGCCATGGCCAGCAAAAGCGAACGCATTGGCTTTTTAGGTGCTTTCCCCGTACCCGATATCGTAGGTGCGGCGAACGGCTTCTTGCTGGGAGCACAATCCATTAACCCCAATATCACGTGTACGGCGATGTTCTTAAACTCGTGGTTCGACCCGAGTGCGGAAAAAGAAGCGGCTAACAGCCTAATTTCACAAGGTTGCGATGTGATCTGCAACATGAGTAACACCGTGGCGGCAAATCAAGTCTGTGCCGAACGCGGTGTGTGGAGTGTGGGCTACGCCAGCAATATGGAGGCTTTTGGGGGCGGTAAGCAATTAACGGCTTACATGCTCGACTGGGGTGCCATTTATGAAACAGCGGCTAAACAAGTCATTGCCGGAACGTGGGAATCCACGTCGAGATGGGATGGATTGGCAGCAGGGATCATCAAAATGGCGCCCTACAACGACGGCTTATCGGCTGATCACATTGCTCAGTTAAAGCAGATAGAAAATGACTTGGCTTCCGGTGCAGTACAACCTTTTGCTGGCGAATTACGCGATCAGGCAGACACCGTGCGGGTAGCCAAGGGTTCAGTTTTGTCCGAAGAGGACACGCGACACATTAATTGGTTCGTTAAAGGGATGGTTGGCCAACTGGCATAGCCCACACCTTTCTCGCTCGAATTAATCCTGTAACGAGTTAAGGAAGTCTTATGGTTCCACGCTTGAAACTAAGCCATATAACGAAACGTTATCCTGGCGTAGTCGCCAACGACGATGTATCGATGTCGATTATGCCCGGCGAAATTCACGCCGTGCTAGGTGAAAACGGTGCGGGTAAATCCACACTGATGAAAATGATCTACGGGGCGGCCCGCCCCGATAGTGGCCAGATTGAATGCGACGGTGTCGTCATTGGCGAGCACTCGCCCTCGCAAGCCCGCAAAATCGGCATCGAGATGGTGTATCAGCACTTCGCCCTTTTTGAATCGGCCACAGTGGTTGAAAACATCGTGCTCTCTACAGAGAAGGGCTTCGATCTGAACGATCTGGCGAAACGCATTGAAGAGCTTTCACACCGTTACGGGATGCCTATCGACCCGTACCGCTACGTGCATGAGTTATCAGTGGGTGAGCGGCAGCGAGTTGAGCTAGTACGGTGTTTATTGCAAAGCCCCAAACTGCTGATTCTAGACGAACCCACATCGGTACTAACACCCCAAGCCGTACAGCGCCTGTTCGAAACCCTTCGGGTATTGGCGGCGGAAGGTTGCAGTATTTTGTACATCAGCCACAAGCTAGATGAAGTGCAAGAGCTGTGTGATACCGCCACCATTTTGCGTGGTGGCAAAGTGGTGGGCACGACCAAGCCTAAAGAATGCACGACCTCGGAGCTTGCCCGCATGATGGTGGGCGCCGAGATCCCCAAAATTGAAATTCCACGCACCACGCTTAGCGCCGAGCCGGTGTTTAGCGTGAAAAACCTAAGCGCCCCCGCCCTAACACCCCACGGTGTGCCCCTAAAAGACATTAATTTAGATGTGTACGGTGGCGAAATTGTGGGCATTGCCGGGGTGTCGGGCAATGGTCAGGCAGAGCTGATTACCTTACTAAGTGGCGAAGTACCCTGTAGCCAGCCGGACAACATTCAGTTGCACGGCAAAAATGTGGGGCATTTACGTGCTAACGAGCGTCGTGGTCAGGGTTTGGCCTTTGTACCCGAAGAACGTTTAGCACGCGGTTCCGTGCCCGAGCATTCGCTATGGGAAAACACCATCCTGACGGCAGACAAACTGGGGTTGGTGAAAAAGGGTTTTATTAACCGATCCAAGAGTTACGAGCTGGCGCAATCCATTATCGCTAAGTTCAAGGTTAAGGCGACCGGCCCTGAGGCCAGCGCTGACAGCTTATCGGGCGGGAACTTGCAAAAGTTCATTATTGGTCGCGAAACCGCGCTAAGCCCCTCGTTCTTTTTAGTTGCCCAGCCCACGTGGGGCGTCGATATCGGGGCAGCTACCTTTATTCGTCAAACCTTAATTGATTTAAGCCGAAGTGGTACGGCGATTTTAGTGATTTCAGAAGAGCTGGATGAGTTGTTCGAGATTTGCGACAAGTTACTGGTGATCTGTAATGGCGAAATCCATGGGCCGATTGAAACCGCCTCGACCGACCGGGAGGAAATTGGGTTGTTAATGACTAACGGTCGTCGAGCTAATGCTAGGAAGGAGGCAGAGAGTGCTGTTTAAGGTTGAACGTCGTCCCCAGGTTTCACTGAAGTTACGCATTGCTGCACCCTTAATTGCTACCGTAGCAACGTTGATCGTCGGTGTATTACTTTTTTCTTCCCTTTCACAAAGCCCACTGGAGGTTTTACGTCTTTACTTTATTGTGCCACTAAGCTCAATAAACGGTTTGTCGGAGTGGTTGCTTAAAGCGTCACCCTTAATATTAATTGGCTGTGGCTTGGCGGTTGGTTTTAGGGCCAACGTCTGGAATATTGGGGCGGAAGGCCAACTGGTGATGGGGGCTGTGGCCGCCGCCGGTGTGGGCTTGTTCTACCCCAATCCCGATAGCCCCTTCTTATTAGTGCTGATGCTACTAGCCGGTATCGCAGCGGGTATGGCGTGGGCGGCGATTGCTGCCTTTCTAAAAGCTCGGATGAACACCAACGAGATTTTGGTAACGCTGATGCTTAGCTACGTGGCCATTCTGTTTTTGTCGTGGCTGGTGCACGGCCCATGGCGTGACCCGATGGGTTTTAACTACCCGCAAACGGCACTCATGCCGATGAACGGTATGTTTGAGCCATTCAACATGATGTATCGCCTAACCCCCTCTATTTTTATTACGTTGGCGGTGGTGATCGTTACTTGGCTGTTCATCGATAAAAGCCATATGGGCTACAAGATGAAAGTTAGTGGTGCAGCCCCCCTCGCTGCACGCTATGCCGGGTTTAAGCAGTCGTCGGCGGTATGGACAGGCTTGCTAATTAGTGGTGCTGCGGCCGGAGCTGCCGGCATGATGGAATTATCCGGGCCCTTAGGCCAGCTGTCGCCACAAATCTCCCCCGGATATGGCTTTGCCGCCATTATTGTGGCCTTTATCGGGCGGCTTAATGCCTTTGGCATTGTGTTGGGCGGTTTGCTGATGTCACTGCTGCTGTTAGGCGGTGAAAACATTCAGATCAGCTTGGGTATTCCTTCATCGGTTACCCGCATTTTCCAAGGGATATTGCTGTTCTTCCTATTGGCAGCAGACTTTTTCGCAATGTACAGAATTCGTCGCGTACGAGGGGCAGAGGCATGAACTTATTTATCGCTATCGTCACCGGTACCCTAATTGCTGCCACTCCCCTAATTTTGGCAGCACTGGGTGAGTTGGTGGTTGAAAAATCAGGGGTGATTAACTTGGGCATTGAGGGGATGATGTTGGTAGGGGCTGCAGTCGCCTTTCTATGCATTCACTCCGGTTTGCCCATGTTGGTGGCAATTTTGTTCGCCGCATTAGCCGGGGCCGCATCGTCCTTTCTATTTGCCGTACTGGCTTTATTCTTTTTAGCAAACCAATATGCGGTAGGTTTAGCTTTGGCGATTTTTGGGGCGGGAGTATCGGCCTTTATTGGTCGGGGTTTTAGTAGCTCCCCCATCGAAACCCTAAAGCCATTGCACTTTCCGGTACTGTCCGACTTGCCCGTTATTGGGCCACTACTCTTTAACTTCAACTTCTTGGTGTATTTTGCATTACTGCTGGCCGTGGTCATTGCGTGGTTCTTGTATCGTACGCGCTGGGGCTTAACACTGCGCGTGGTGGGCGAATCGCCCCATACCGCACATGCTATTGGCTATCCAGTAATCAAAATTCGTTTTTGTGCCATTTTATTCGGAGGACTATTAGCTGGTCTGGGCGGTGCTTATTTGTCCGTGGCCTATACCCCCGTTTGGATTGAAAACATCACTGCTGGTAAAGGGTGGATTGCTGTAGCGTTGGTCGTGTTCTCGACGTGGCGACCCTACCGTGTCGTACTGGGTGCCTGGTTATTTGGCGGGATGACCATCCTGCAATTTCAGGGGCAGGCTTTGGGCTTAACTGTACCCAGCGAACTGTTGTCAGCCATTCCTTATATTTCCACCATTGTCGTACTGGTCATTATTTCTAAGAACCGGGCATTGCTGGCGGCGCACTTCCCCGCTTCGCTTGCTAAGCCCTATATGCCTAACCAGTAATTAGGTCAGGATAACAATTAATTGATAAAACCATAGAACGGAGCTGCTATGAAACAGTTTACTCGCCG
>DATGRU010000144.1:0-11099 GCA_035303295.1 Paenalcaligenes sp. | reverse complement strand
AAACGCCGTGGATGCTCATGTGTCAGAACATGGCGCCTATGCCTTTTACGACAGTCTGGAACTACGTAAGGCCTGTTGTCACATCCGTAAGGTTGAACCCTTGCGCCACTACCTAAAAGACAAATCAGCTTGGATTACCGGGCAACGTCGCGAGCAATCGCTCACACGCGATGCATTACAAAAGTCTGAGTCTGACGCCGCCTTTGGCCTACATAAATACAACCCGTTGTGCGACTGGACGCTGGAAAACGTGTGGGCGGTGATCCATGCCCACGGCATTCCTTACAACCCGCTGCACGATCAGGGTTACCCATCCATCGGCTGTGATCCCTGCACCCGAGCGATCCGTCCGGGTGAAGACATCCGCGCCGGGCGCTGGTGGTGGGAACAACGCAATAACAGTGAATGCGGATTACATGTCCAAGCTACCCCTATCACGACTGAAACTACTTAGGAGAAACAACATGGGGGCCCTTTCCCCTCGTACCCATCTTGACTGGCTCGAAGCCGAGGCCATTTATGTATTGCGGGAAGTTGCCGCTGAATGCGAGCGCCCCGTTTTACTGTTCTCGGGTGGCAAAGATTCTGCTGTACTACTTAAGCTGGCAGAAAAAGCCTTTCGTCCCGGTGCATTTCCCTTTCCCTTGATGCACATCGATACCGGCCACAATTACCCCGAAGTCATTGCTTTTCGCGACGCACGGGCCGCCGAGCTTGGGGAAACACTGATTGTGCGCAACGTGCAAGATTCAATTGATCGCGGCACAGTAGTGTTACGCCATGAAAACGATACGCGTAACGGCGCTCAAGCCGTCACCTTATTAGAAGCCATCGAAGAGTTTCAGTTCGACGCATGTATTGGTGGTGCACGTCGTGATGAAGAAAAAGCACGGGCCAAGGAACGCTTTGTTTCCTTCCGCGATGAGTTTGGTCAATGGGATCCCAAAGCCCAACGTCCCGAGTTGTGGCGCTTATTCAATACCAAAGTACGTCCCGGTGAAAATCTACGCGTCTTTCCTATTTCTAATTGGACCGAGTCCGATGTATGGCAATACATCAAGCGCGAAAACATCGCCCTGCCTTCCATTTATTTCAGCCATACCCGAGGGGTAGTGCGACGCAATGGCTTACTGGTTCCAGACACCCCACTCACCCCACCTAGAGAAGGTGAGGTTGTAGAAAACGTTCAAGTTCGTTTTAGAACCGTGGGCGATATTTCCTGCACCTGCCCGGTGGAGTCACAGGCTGCTACGGTGGACGACATTATTCAGGAAACCGCTTTAGCCACACTCACCGAACGCGGCGCGACGCGGATGGACGATCAAGCCTCTGAGGCTTCTATGGAACATCGGAAAAAACAAGGATACTTTTAATGAATACCGTAAATGAGTCATGGCTGAATGCAACCGACACAGGGGTTTTGCGTTTAATTACCGCAGGCTCTGTGGACGACGGGAAGTCAACCTTAATTGGCCGCTTGCTACTCGATAGCCAAGCCGTATTCGCCGATCAGATTGAAGCCATTAACCGTTCTAAATACAAACGCAGCGCAGGCGAAGAGCCCGATCTGGCTCTATTAACCGACGGTTTAGAGGCTGAACGCGAGCAAGGCATTACTATTGACGTTGCCTATCGTTACTTTGCGACGCCTTCCCGCAAGTTCATTGTGGCTGACGCTCCTGGCCACGAACAATACACCCGCAATATGATCACTGGTGCGTCTACCGCCCAAGCCGTGATCATTTTGATTGATGCCTACAAAGCGCGAGACGGTCAGTTGCTTACGCAAACCCGCCGTCACACTACCCTAGCCAAACTGTTGGGCTTGCATCACGTTATTGTTGCCGTTAATAAAATGGATCTGGTTGATTGGGACGAAGTCACTTTCGAGCGCATCCAGTCTGCCTACGCCGACTTGGCCGCGGAAGTGGGTATCTCTGCCTTTCACATCGTGCCCATCTCAGCTTTACGTGGTGACAACATCAGTAGTCAATCGGATGCCGCAGAGTGGTACACAGGACAGCCTCTGCTGCCATTACTTGAAAGCCTATCCGTACAAAACCATTCTGCTAGCGATGAAACGCGCTTATTCGTTCAATGGGTCATTCGTCACGATGGGCACGCCAGCCATGCTTTCCGCGGTTACGCTGGACATTTAGATAGCGGTAGCTTGGCAGTGGGCGATGTTATTACGGTTTGGCCTTCTAAAATTAGCGCAACCATTACCGGCTTACAGCGCTCGGGAAGCCCGGTGGAACGTGTACAAGCAGGTGATGCAGTAACCGTCGTACTCGACCGTGATATTGATATCTCTCGAGGCGACCTGATCACGCGTGCGGATAATCAAGTAAACGCCTCACGACAAGTCGACGCCGATTTGTGTTGGCTGGATGAAAACCCACTGAACATGGCTCGCTCGTACTGGCTGAAGCAAGGTTCTAGAATTACCCAAGCCAAAATCAAACACATTCATCATGTACGCGACATCAGCGCTTTGGAACCACGCGAAAGCGCTACGCATTTAGAGATGAATGACATTGCTCGGGTTAGCTTAAGCACACGCGATGAACTGGCTTTGGAACCTTACGAGCAGCAACCAGCCACCGGCTCCTTTATTTTAATTGATACCAGCACTCACCAAACGGCGGCCGCGGGTATTGTTCGCTAAGTTATTGCGACGCCCACGGCGCTTGAGCAAAGTGCGTCGCTAAGTAATCCATTAAAGCCTGTACCCGCTGCGGACGGGCCCGGCTGGGAGGGGTCACAATGTGTAATGCCACCATCGGCACCTCCCACTCGGGCATAGCGACCTGTAAGCTTCCGTTTTTCAATTCTTCCCAAATTAAGAACTCTGGCTGAATCGCCACCCCCAGCCCTTCACACAACGCTGGCGTTAAGGCCTGTGCGTTATTGACGCGCAGAAAAGCCGGTACCGACTGGGTATAAGTGCCTTGCGTAGCATGATGAAAGCGCCATGTATTCCCCACCGTATCGTACATATATTGCAACGAACGATGCTCTGCTAAATCACGGGGATGTGTCGGCCAACCGTGCTGTTCAAAATACGCTGGAGCCCCCACCAAATACCGTTTCACCACGCATAAACGCCGTGCCAGCAAACTGGAATCGGGCAAGCTAGAAATGCGCAAAGCCATATCAAAGCCGCCTGCCACGATATCAACCAACTCATCGCTAAACACCAGTTCAACAACCACTTCAGGGTGTTCGCGCAGAAAAGCGGGTAATAAGGGGGCTAAGTGCATTACCCCAAACGACATAGGCGCACTCACTCGTACCACACCTCGTAGCGCCGAAGCTTGATCCCGCAGCATTGCTTCGATCTGCTCACCCTCGTACAGCACACGACTCGCCCCCTCTAAGGCGGCTGCACCACTTGCGGTGAGCGACATTTTGCGAGAGGTTCGGTGGAACAAGGCCAAATTCAATGACTTCTCTAGGCGCGAAATGGCCTTGGATACGGTGGGCTGGCTAATGCCTAGCTCATCCGCTGCACGGGCAAAGGAGCCCGCCTCGGCCACCTTGGCAAAAATTGCCCACGCCTGTAAATCGGGGAGTTGTTTCATGAAATTTTTGGAATGAATGAATTTCTATTTATTCTATTCTATTTATTATCAGTGCCGTTTACCATGACTACATCACGAATTTTTACACGGAGAACGACATGATCGAACGTCGCGCTTTTGCTGATTTAGGCGGTGCAAACCACGGCTGGTTAAATGCCAAACACCATTTTTCTTTCGCTAATTACTATGACCCAAGCCGCATGGGCTGGGGTGCATTACGGGTTTGGAACGATGACACCATTGCAGCGGGAACCGGCTTTCCGCCCCATCCCCATGCTGACATGGAAATCATCACCTACGTACGTACAGGAGCCATTACCCATGCAGACAGCTTAGGCAACAAAGGCCGTACCGAAGCAGGTGATGTGCAAGTCATGAGTGCGGGCACCGGCATTCAACACGCCGAATACAATATGGAGTCAGTGGATACCACCCTCTTCCAAATTTGGATTTTGCCGGATGAGAAAGGCCTCCCGCCCTCTTGGGGTAATAAGCCTTTTCCTAAAAGTGAGCGTAGTGGTGCTTTCGTCGCGCTGGCCAGTGGCATGGACGGTGATCAGGATGCCTTACCTATCCGTGCCAACGCACGTGTATCGGGCGCTACCCTAGAAGCAGGGCAAGCTACCGAATACCACATGGAACCAGGTCGTGTAGCCTACCTTGTGGCGGCCACCGGCGAAATTGACGTGAACGGGGTTACGCTGTCAGCACGCGACGGCGCGGCAGTTCGTGATGAAAGCGTACTGCGCATTTCCGCCGCCAAGACGGCTGAAATTGTACTGGTCGAAACGGCAGCCTAAGGTCTATTTAGGCAGGAATAAAGCCCAGTACTTGCCAGTAGGGTACCGGTTGGGCTGAAAAGTTAGCCAAGCCCTCTACAAACTTGGTATTAAGCTTGGCGGACAAATATGAATTAAACGCTCGCCAAGCTTGCCACGCCCTCTTTACCAAAGACTGGTTTACAGTTAGCCACTTTTACTCGTCACCATAAAACCTTAAGAGTTAAGCTCGGACAATAAAAACAAACGAACTCTTGAAAATGGAAAAAGCAGCCCCATCTATCTAAGCAGCTGCACCTCACCGTGTAGCACCAGCATGTAGTAATAGGTTGATTCGGTTGAAAAATTGGTGTGTAACCTTATCTACTTACACTCTTGAAATTATGCCGCACATCCTTATAATTAGCACTCAACACCAGTGAGTGCTAACAACTACATTGGTAACGTAATTTCAATTCATTTGTTTTTCTTGAACAGGAGTTCAACTATGGCACTGCGTCCTCTGAACGATCGCGTGATCGTTAAACGTTTGGACAACGAGCGCACCACTGCCTCGGGTATTGTTATCCCTGAAAGCGCGGCAGAAAAACCCGATCAAGGTGAAGTCTTGGCAGTTGGCCCAGGCAAGCGTACAGATGACGGCAAAGTATTGCCTCTCGACCTGAAAGTTGGCGACAAAATTCTGTTTGGCAAATATGCCGGTCAGAGCGTCAAAGTTGACGGTGAAGAGCTGCTCGTTATCCGCGAAGAAGAAATCTTCGCCATCATCGAGTAATCCAACCAACGCACTGAATCAAGGAATTAAAAATGGCTGCTAAACAAGTATATTTTGGCGACGACGCCCGCACACGTATTGTACGTGGTGTAAACACCCTCGCTAACGCGGTAAAAACCACCATGGGCCCTAAAGGCCGTAACGTTGTTCTGGATCGCTCTTTCGGCGCCCCAACCGTTACTAAAGATGGTGTTTCCGTAGCGAAAGAAATCGAACTGAAAGACAAGTTCGAAAACATTGGTGCTCAGCTGGTTAAAGAAGTTGCATCCAAAACTTCCGACAACGCTGGTGACGGTACCACTACTGCTACCGTATTGGCTCAAGCTATTGTTGAAGAAGGCTTGAAATACGTTGCAGCGGGCATTAACCCAATGGACCTCAAACGTGGTATCGACCGCGCTGTTTCCGTAACAGTTGAAGAACTACGTAAACTGTCCCGTCCTTGCGCCACCAGCAAAGAAATTGCTCAAGTAGGTTCTATCTCTGCTAATAGCGATCTCTCAATCGGTGAAATCATTGCTAACGCAATGGACAAAGTAGGTAAAGAAGGTGTGATCACTGTTGAAGACGGCAAGTCCCTCGAAAACGAGCTTGACGTTGTAGAAGGTATGCAGTTTGATCGCGGTTACCTCTCGCCTTACTTCATCACCAGCCCCGAGAAGCAAGTTGCTGCTCTGGACGATCCATACGTTCTGATCTTCGACAAAAAAATCAGCAACATCCGTGATTTGTTGCCTATCCTCGAGCAAGTTGCTAAATCGAGCCGTCCTCTGCTGATCATCGCTGAAGACGTTGAAGGTGAAGCACTGGCCACACTGGTTGTAAACAACATCCGCGGTATCCTGAAAGCTACAGCTGTTAAAGCTCCTGGCTTCGGTGATCGTCGTAAAGCTATGTTGGAAGACATCGCTATCCTAACTGGCGGTACCGTTATTTCTGAAGAAACCGGTATGTCGCTGGAAACTGCTACGCTTGAGCACTTGGGTCAAGCTAAACGCATCGAAGTGGCTAAAGAAAACACCACCATCATTGATGGCGCCGGTGATAGCCCATCCATCGAGTCACGCGTTAAGCAAATCCGTGCACAAATCGAAGAAGCAACTTCCGACTACGACCGTGAAAAACTGCAAGAGCGCGTGGCCAAACTGGCTGGCGGCGTAGCCGTTATTCGCGTTGGTGCTGCCACCGAAGTTGAAATGAAAGAGAAAAAAGCGCGCGTTGAAGATGCTCTGCATGCGACACGTGCTGCGGTTGAAGAAGGGATTGTTCCCGGAGGTGGTGTTGCTCTGATCCGTGCCCGCGCTGCGGTATCGGCTCTAACTGGCGACAACCTAGACCAAGACGCTGGTATCAAACTGGTATTGCGTGCTATTGAAGCACCTTTACGCACCATCGTTAGCAACGCCGGTGAAGAGGCTAGCGTTGTAGTTAACCAAGTTGCTACAGGCGAAGGTAACTACGGTTACAACGCAGCAACCGGTGAGTACGGTGATTTGGTTGCTCAAGGTGTACTTGACCCAACTAAAGTTACCCGCACTGCATTGCAAAACGCTGCATCGATTGCCAGCTTGCTGCTGACTACTGAAGTAGCTGTTGCCGAAATCCCAGAAGACAAAGCTGAAGGCGGTATGCCTGATATGGGTGGAATGGGCGGCATGGGTGGAATGGGTGGCATGGGCGGCTTCTAAGCCAGTCATTGCTAACTCGGGTTTAGCTGCACTATTACAGTTAAACCCACCCCGCAGTTCTAAAAGGCCTCTGCCACACTCTGTGGCAGAGGCCTTTTTATTGGCTAAAGCCCGCCCTGAATTTCGCGAACACTTTTCTCATCCCGAATAGAAGCATCAATTGGGGTCGGGAATCTATGTACCCCTGTGCGATTAATCGCTGGGTCACTTATAATCGCAGGGGTTTCCTAATTCACACTATCTTTGGTTTAGCGTCTTCGTGCTTTGATGAATAAAGCAGCGCCACAACCGATAAGGTTATACAGCCAAAGCAGGCTCGTTATTACTTATGACATTTTCAACTAAACTCGACGCAGCGTGGTCTCGCTCTAACTCTTTATTGATGGTAGGCCTCGACCCGGACCCATCTCGCTTTCCTGCAGAGCTACAGCAGAAACCCGATACGATTTTTGAGTTTTGCAAAGAAATTGTGGACGCCACTGCCCCTTACGTCTGCGGTATAAAGCCTCAAATCGCTTATTTTGCTTCAGAAGCGGCCGAGGCCCAGCTTGAGGCCTTATGCAGCTATGTACGCGAACACTACCCATGGCTACCCATTGTGCTGGATGCCAAACGTGGCGATATTGGTTCCACAGCTAATCACTATGCTAGCGAAGCCTTTGAACGCTACAACGCTGATGCGGTTACCGTGAACCCTTATATGGGTTTCGACTCGGTAGAGCCGTACTTAGAATGGGAAGACCGCGGCGTTATCGTGTTGTGCCGTACCTCGAACCCGGGTGGGTCTGACCTGCAGTTTCTAACACTCGAGAACGGCACACCTTTGTACTTACACGTGGCCGAACTGGTTGCCAATAAATGGAACCGCCATGGACAATGCGCGTTAGTAGTTGGGGCGACCTTTCCTGATGAAATTGCCGCTGTCAGAGCACGTATTGGCGATATGCCCTTACTTGTACCGGGCATTGGAGCTCAAGGCGGAGACGTAGAGAAAACCGTGATGGCAGGGCTTAACCAACATGGCACTGGCATGATGATTAACTCGTCACGTGCCATTTTGTATGCCAGCACAGGGGATGACTGGCGTGACATGGCTGCCAACGCAGCCAAGCAAACACGCGACGCCATTAATACCGCGCGCCAACTTATTGTTTAAGCGGCCTCGGGGGCCTCAAGCACATCAAGTGCAGCCTGTAGAATAAAATGCACTGCTTGGTCGCGTACCGCTGTGCGGTCGCCATCAAATATCTGGGTGTAGGCTCGGGTCACAATTCCATCCTGAGTGCGTCTAGCCACCCCAAAACACACCATACCGACGGGTTTGCCCGGTGTGGCCCCGGTTGGGCCGGCAATACCTGTGGTGGATAAAGCGATATGAGTGCCCACCGTATGCGTTAGTACGCCAGAAGCCATCTCCATCGCAGTTTCTTCGCTGACGGCTCCAAAGCGTTCTAAAGTATCGAAATTTACGCCCAGATTTTCTTGCTTGGCCGCATTGCTATAGGTAATAAAGCCACGTTCGAACCATTGGCTAGACCCATCGATGGCCGTGCAACTGGCCGCCACCAAGCCCCCAGTGCAGGATTCCGCCGTTGCCACCAACATAGCTTTACGCTTCAACAATGCGCCTAGCTTTGTGGCCAGTTCAGTATTGGCATTCGTTATCATACAAAGACCCCTAGTCGTACGAGCACTGCCATAACCAGCAAGGCATACAGTGCAGCCACAATATCATCGAACATTACCCCGAAGCCGCCGGATAAGCGCCGATCGACGTAACGTACGGGTGGAGGTTTAATAATATCGAAAAAGCGGAACAGCCCGAAAGCGCAAAGCTGAGCGATAAACCCAGTTGGACTTAACCATAGCACCAACCAGAAAGCGACAATTTCATCCCAATTCATGCCACCGTGATCAGGCACACCCAAATCATCGCCTGCGCGCTGACAGGCCCAACAACCGATAGCAAAGCTGAGAATTAGGATAACGGCAATGGCTGAATCAGAGACATGCTGTAGCAGCAATACCCACAACACCCAGCCCACCACGGTACCCCAGGTGCCCGGTCCGGGACGCAACACGCCACTGCCAAAACCAAAGGCGATAAAGCGCGAGGGTGTACTACACGCCCATCTTAACGACGGCTTTAAGGAAGAAGCCTTAGAGGCCGAATCAACCATAATGACTCTCAGTATGAATTACGCAAAGTGATCATAGCCCCGTTTGGGCTCGATAAGCTTGCCTTGCTCATCTAAAATGCGTAAACCTCGCTCTGCAGTGATGTGCCCTACTCGGGTTAGACGTAACCGGTGTTGCTGGGCCATTTCAAGAATAACGCTACGCTGCGATGGTGGCGCGGTAAAACACAGTTGAAATACGTCGCCGCCTGCTAACACAGCTTGATGCTGTAAATCGAGGGGTAACCCCTGCAGTGCGGGATGCACCGGCAACTGCGCATAATTCACTTGAGCCCCATATTGACTGGCTTTTAAGATATGGCCCAAATCTTGGGCAAGCCCATCCGATATATCGATTGCTGCGTTAGCAATGCCTATTAAGTCGGCACCCAAACGGACCGGCGGCTGAGGTAACTCTAAAGCGTCGATGACCGTATCAAAGCGGCTCGGGTCGACATCCAGTTGCTGAGTGCGATAACGCAGGGCCAAATCAGCTGCACCCAGTTCACCGCTTAGCCAAATATCGTCGTTAACTTGTGCTGATGAGCGCAATAACGCCCTACCTGCTGGCACTTCGCCAAAAACCGTTACGCTAATACTAAGCCCAGCCAGTGAACGGGTTGTATCCCCGCCGACAAGGGGGCATTCGTAATACTCAGCCAGATCAAGAAACCCGGTACTGAAGGCTTGTAGCCAGTCGTGATCGCCTTCCGGCAAAGCCAAACCCAGCAAGCAACCCTTAGGAATAGCACCGCTTGCAGATAAGTCAGACAAATTAACAGCTAATGCCTTATGCCCCAATCGCTGAGGTGCGACATCGCTAAAGAAGTGTCGGCCTTCAAGCAATAAGTCGGTGCTGGTGGCCAATTGGTAGCCGGGGCGAACAGAAAAAATCGCACAATCGTCTCCCACGCCCACGTAGCCCCGTGGAGCTGGGCGAGAGAAATAATGGGAGATCAGTTCGAATTCGCCCGGCAACACATCCCCTTACTTACGGTTCTGGAACTTTTGTGCTTCGGCTGCACGCACGTTCAGCGCCAGACGGTCGAGCACACCATTTACAAACTTGAAGCCGTCGGTACCACCGAAGTCTTTCGCGAGCTCTACCGCTTCGTTAATTGCAACGCGATAAGGCACTTCCACATGATGCACAAGCTCGTAACTGCCTAATAGCAAAATGCCATGCTCGATAGGCGAAAGCTCGCTTACAGGGCGATCAACGTAAGGCATGAACCGCTCTTGCAAATCGGGTGCTTCACGCATTACGCCGTATAACAAGGTGCGATACCACGCGGCATCGGCTTCGTCGAAATTATCTTCGCTACGAATATGCGCATCAATGGAGCCAGCCTCTTGCAAGCCGTCGGCACCACGTATTAGCCATGCATAAATACCTTGCAAGGCAAATTCACGTGCCCGGCGACGGGCACTTCGGCTATTTCCCCGTGATGGGTTGGAATTAGACGAATTAGTTGTCGTCGTCAAGATCTTCATCCTCGTCAAAATCATTGTCTTCAGTGTCATCGTCCTCGTCTTCGTCGTCATCTTCGTCGAAGTCGGGTTCGAGCAAGGCAATGAGATTGGCCATTTCGACAGCGGCACGTGCACAATCACGGCCTTTTTCAGCAGCGCGCACTTGCGCCTGCTCGTCGGTTTCGGCCGTTAAAATACCATTCGCTACGGGCATACCGGTATCCAGCGATACACGAGTAATGGCCGCAGCACTTTCATTACTGACCACTTCAAAGTGGTAAGTTTCACCACGAATGACGGCGCCCAAAGCGATAAGGGCATCAAATTCGCTGGTTTCTGCCATTTGCGACAGCGTTACGCCTACTTCAAGCGCACCCGGTACCGACAATACGGTGATGTCTCGGGCATCTACACCCAACGACACCAACTCGGCAATACACGCTTCTTGCTGTGCGCTACCTATTTCTTCGTTAAAACGCGCACGAACGATACCAATGTGCAGGCCTTCGCCATTGAAATCAGGGGATACGATGTAGGGACTCATAATGGGCAGCTCCGGTCAGGCTTTATTGATTAGGTTCGCTATGGTAACCCGTAATGCTCAGGGCAAAGCCCGTCATACT
>DATGRU010000143.1:0-2216 GCA_035303295.1 Paenalcaligenes sp. | reverse complement strand
ACTATAGGCAGCTAAGTCGGTCGAGCTGTTTTGCCGCATACGCTTAGTTGTAGTGCTGTTCAGCATGTAAAACTGAGTCACCACCACCAACAACACCCCAATCGCCACCACAGCCAAAACTAAAGATTGGCCCGACTGTTTAATCCACCTGCCTATCATTCGCTACCCGCAGCCGCCGCATTGCCCGTAAACGACTGCAAGTTTTTCGGTGCGGATTGAACCCCGGCCGCTACCGCTGCGCCCCCCGCAACCTCACTAAATTTAGTACCATCTTCACCCGCTAACTCATGGGCCATGGCAGCCGTTTGCGAACGGATGACTTGACCAAACAACTGGAACACGGCGATGGATGCAATAGCCACCAAGGCTACGATGATCACGTACTCGACCATACCCTGACCGCGTTGGCGCTTATGTGCTTTCATGCTTCTCTCCTCTGTGAAAAAGCTCTAGTTTGGACGTTCCCACCGAGCGCAACAATTCGGAGAAGCCGAGCTGGATCAAACTATCGAGGAAGAGAAAGACAAAGAAAAAGCCCATTTGTAATGCCTAAACAGGACTACAAATGGGCTAATCGTTAACGCCGACGAGTGCGGCGAAAGCGCTTAAGAACTTAAGGACTTACTCAGTCACTAACACGACACTGCACCGGCTTGAACCCCGCAATTTCAGCACGCAGCAAATCGCCTTTTTGTACTGAGCCTACGCCTGCGGGCGTACCTGTCATGATGAGGTCACCCGCTTGCAACTGATACAAGGTTGATAAATAAGCAATGGTATCTACCACTGGCCAGATCATCTGCGACAAATCACCTTGCTGGCGCAGTTCATCATTCACAAAAAAGCGGATACTCCCTTGCACATAGCTAGGAAGCATTGCTTTAGGGTATAACGGCCCGATCGGAGCCGCCGCGTCGAAACCCTTGGCGACATCCCATGGCCGCCCCTGCTTTTTAGCGTCTGCTTGCAAGTCTCGACGGGTCATATCAATACCCACAGCAAAACCCCAGATGGCAGATTCAGCTTGTTCAAGGCTTAAATTACTACCACCCGCCCCCAATGCTACAACCAGCTCCACCTCGTGGTGCACATCAGCGGTGGAGCTAGGGTAAGGCCACGCAGCAACGTGTTCTTCTGTTAGCTCAAAAGCGGCATGAGCCGGTTTGGTGAAGAAGAACGGTGCCTCGCGACCGCTGTGCCCCATTTCCACCGCATGCTCTGCGTAGTTACGACCTACACAAAAAATGCGGTGAATCGGAAAACGGGCTTGGCTGTCCTGTACAGCTAAGCTGGCCGCTGCATGAGGAGGTATGACCCAAGTCGTCATTAGTTTTTTCCTGCGGAAGCCTCATAACGAGCAATACTCGTTGTGATTTCTTTTTTGGCAGCCTCAGGGCCTTCCCAATCTTTTACTTTCACCCATTTCCCTTTTTCTAAATCTTTATAACGTTCGAAAAAGTGCTTGATGCGTGCCAAATCTTCTTCAGGCAGATCTTCAGGCTTCGTAATATTGCGGTAAGGAGGGTAAAGCTTCGTGACGGGCACAGCGAGTACTTTTGCGTCGCCACCGGCCTCGTCTTCCATCTGCAGTACACCTACAACACGGCATTTAACTACAGCACCAACCGTGATCGGGAATGGTGTAAGCACCAATACATCAACTGGGTCTCCATCTTCGGAAATGGTTTTAGGCACGTAACCATAGTTAACAGGATAGTGCATTGCCGCCAGCATGAAGCGGTCGACGAATACAGCACCTGTCTCGTCGTCAATTTCATACTTCACAGGATCGGAGTTCATCGGAATTTCGATGATGACGTTGAACTCTTCGGGAGCGTTTGCTCCGGGGGTAATACGATCTAAGCCCATGCGAAAACCTTAAATAAAAACAATAAGTAATTAATCCGTCCGACGACTTGGCTGGTCGGAGGTAATGGAAGTATCGACCCCGGGAATAGGAGCCGAGTCAAAATAATCATCGTCGCTATCTGGCGTGTCAGGCAGCGTTGCGGGTGCAGGTGGCGGGGCAGCCGTTAACGGGATGTCCTCATCGTGATAATCAGCTGCACTGGCTGCGACCGGTGGCGTATAGCTATGCTCGGGCTCGCTAAAGTTGCTGGCCGAATAAGCACCTAAAACCAAGGTAGGATCGTCACTGATGTCTGCCGCCGGTAAAGAGCGACGGGTAACTAACAATGGCAAGGTACCAGCAACCG
>DATGRU010000142.1:0-3071 GCA_035303295.1 Paenalcaligenes sp. | reverse complement strand
TCGCAGCAAATTCCACAGCAATTGCACCAGCTTGAGCAACAGCTTGCCGGTATTCAGAGTGAATTAAATGGTTGGCTGGGTGGCCTACCCAACCTGCCGCACAACAGCGTGCCAGTGGGCGATTCGGAAGAGCAGAATGTGGAAGTGCGTCGTTGGGTTCCCGGTGCGACCGACCCTCAAGCTGATCCAGCACCGTTGGGTTTTGAGCCTAAAGACCATGTGGAAGTGGGTGAGCGTATAGGTCTGGATTTTGAAGCAGCGCGTAAGTTATCGGGTTCGCGTTTTATGGTGTTGCGTGGAAAAATTGCGCGCTTGCACCGCGCGCTAAGCCAATTCATGCTTGATATGCAAACCGAGGAACATGGCTACACCGAGTGCTATACGCCTTATATTGCGAACAGCTCAACCCTATACGGCACAGGCCAGTTGCCAAAATTTAAAGACGATATGTTCTGGGTCACCAAAGGCGGCCAAGGGCACGATGAAGAAGACAGCGTTGGCGAAGATTTGTATTTGATTTCTACATCTGAAATCACCTTAACCGGTACCGTACGCGACGAGATTTTGCCTACCGATGAACTGCCTATTAAGTTAACGGCGCATAGTCCATGTTTCCGCTCCGAGGCGGGCAGTGGCGGCCGTGATACCCGTGGCATTATTCGTCAGCATCAATTCGATAAAGTTGAAATGGTGCAAATTGTGCACCCTGAAAAATCCTACGAAGCCCACGAAGAAATGGTGGGTCACGCCGAAGCCGTGCTGCAACGCTTAGGTTTACCGTACCGCGTCGTGGTGCTGTGCACGGGCGATATGGGTTTTTCAGCAGCTAAAACTTACGACTTAGAAGTCTGGCTGCCAGCGCAAAACACATGGCGTGAAATTTCATCGGTGTCGAACTGTGAAGCCTTCCAAGCCCGCCGCTTACAGGCACGTTTCCGCCCTGAAAAAGGTCGCCCTGAATACGTGCACACTTTAAACGGGTCGGGCTTAGCAGTAGGCCGCGCCCTAGTTGCCGTGTTAGAGAACTACCAACAAGCTGATGGGTCATTACGTGTACCCGAAGCACTGCGCCCTTACTTGGGTGGTACAGAAGTCTTATAAAAGTAGTTTAAACGGCTCAGATGGACACACCACACCCCAAGGTTGGATACGAATCCAGCCTTGGGGTGTTTTTTTATGGGTGAGTGCTACCGACACCAAAACCGCTAGCCGGATTTAGAGCTCCGGCTTCGGCATGAAGAATAGCGACACAGTAAGCCCCCTGTTGCGGCTACTAAAGCGTTAGTGGCGATGCTTAACAGGGTAGTCGTCAGATAACCCAAGTAATAGCGGGGTTTCCTTGCTTTTGGCTTTAGGCGCTTTTTCTTTGGCGGGGCCAGAGCCTAAATTTAATACCCAAAATAAAACCGGCAGCCAGAACACCAGTGAAAGCCCTTTGGCCAGCAAGCCATTTAAGCTGGCATAGCCAGTCTCAGGCGAAGCACTGATATTTAGTAGGGCGGCAAGTGCTGGGAACTGACCGATGGCCTCGACGACCAAACTACCCGGCATGCGGAAGACCCAACGAATGGTTTCCCAAATTTCCCACAAGCTAAGGGAACCATCAGCGTTGATGTCCATGACCCATTGCAGTGTTTGAAATTGCATGATTGCCTCCTGATCCAGAAGAACTGTACACACAACCAACGTTGTTACGTTCACTATAGACCTAAGTAGGGTGTGGGTCTATATGGGTATTCCTCGCTATGTAGCGGGCGGCAGCCACTTAAGCCTTCGTGTGGTGGTGTTTCTTCGGGGATTTGTAAGTATGTATTACATTTATGCCTTGTTGGTTAAACAATAATAAACAATAAATAGCTAGAAGTAACTTTTTTGTTATAGTTTTTATCTAATTAATTGTCATAATAGATGATTGTCATGTAATTTATGATAATCTGTTTTTGTTGATATTAATTAATGTCAATTATGTGGTGTTTTTATATTTAACATGTAAAATTATATTTTCTGATTGGTGATTATAAATATCATGAAAATCAGATAGTTAGGTCTTTTATTGTTTGTTTTGGTCTTTTGTTTATTTTGCACTTTTGGTTTTTAAATCTGTGTGTTTTTTAACGTTTTTATAAAGAAAAAATATTAATAAATGATAAGAAAGTTAAGCATAGTTAATTATTAGAAAATATTAACGTTTCTGCTTTGACACTATTTTTCCCGTCGTTCACCATACAAACCAAACATCATTCGAAACATTTGGAATTGTTTTCGGACGTTTGTTTGTAACGGCGCTTTGGCGTCTTGTGGTGGCGGAAGTTTAGTAGTGGCTTGAAATGCATGTCATGAGTGAGATTACGTTGCAGGTACTCCATGACAAGGTTTCAGGCAGTGGCAGTATGGGGTAGCCGTTCACCCAAAGCTGTTGCGACATCTACTGGCTCATATAACACGTGCGTCGTTTAGCGATTAAGAAACAGCTAACCCGCACTTTTGAGACTATCGGGGAAAGGTATGAACCATATTTATAAAAGCATATGGAGTGAGCGCTTAGGTACCTACGTTACGGTGGCTGAAACCACCAAGTCACGCGGGAAGCGCTCTGGCTCATCAAAAGCAGCAGTGGTGGGAGTGTTGTTAACGCTGTCAAGTGTGAGCGGCATCGCAGCGGCTGCTGCGGTGGTTGTTGGCCCCGGCTCGTCCACAGGCGGTGGGGCCAACGTCTGTAGTTCAGTAGATGATCAAAGTTGGACATGCCAAATTCCCAATGATGAGGGCGGCTTTGCCACGATTAGTGGTATTCCAACCGATCCTGTAACGCTCGGACCAGACCTGACCCAACTTCACGACGTTATCGCAGCCAACTTAGGCAAAGACGCCATTTTACAAGGCGGAGTCACCACCATAGCCAGCGGAGATCAAGCGATTGCAATTGGTCATGGCGCTCAGGCAGCCGGAAACCAAAGTATTGCACTGGGCTTTGACGCAGTAGCCTCAGGTCTGGGGTCGGTGGCGATCGGTGAGCAGGCTGGGGCAGATGCAGGTTCTAGCAGTCAGGGCAATACGGCCGTAGGCTTTAG
>DATGRU010000141.1:0-3548 GCA_035303295.1 Paenalcaligenes sp. | reverse complement strand
ATAAGCTCTTGCGGATCGACACCGTTGTTTTTGGACTTAGACATCGTGCCAATGCCATCGTAGTTGATGGCAGAACCATCCGCTTTGAGTTTGGCGCCGATAATATTGCCTTTGGCATCCAATACGTTCTCTACTTCGTCGGGCCAGAAATATTCGAGACCACCATTAGCGGTGCGACGTGAGTAAATATGGTTGAGCACCATGCCCTGACAAAGTAGGCGTGTAAAGGGCTCATCGAAATTTACTAAACCCATGTCGCGCATCACTTTGGTCCAGAAGCGAGCGTACAACAAGTGCATGACGGCATGCTCGATTCCCCCGATGTACTGATCCATTGGCATCCAGTAATCGTTACGAGCGTCGACCATTGCGTCGGAGTTACCGGCGCTGGCATAGCGCATGAAATACCACGACGAATCAACAAAGGTATCCATGGTGTCTGTTTCACGACGGGCGTCGGCGCCGCAGGAAGGACACTTGCAATGGAGGAAGTCTTCGTCTTTGTTTAAAGGGTTACCGCTACCATCGGGAATGAGGTGTTCGGGAAGAATGACCGGCAAGTCGGACTCGGGTACCGGTACGGGGCCGCAGGCCTCGCAATGGATAATGGGGATAGGTGTACCCCAATAACGCTGGCGTGAAATACCCCAGTCGCGTAGGCGGTAGGTGGTTTGTTTCTCGCCCAAGCCTTTAGCCTCAAGGTCGGCAGCTACAGCATCAACTGCTGCGGCAACGTTTAAGCCGTCGTATTTGCCCGAGTTAATGGTGTGGCCGATTTGTTTGTCGCCATACCAATCGGCCCATTCCGTTGTAGAGTAATCGCGGCCTTCTGCAGCAATAACTTGCTTGATAGGGAGTGCGTATTTCAGTGCGAACTCGAAATCACGTTCGTCGTGTGCAGGTACACCCATCACGGCGCCGTCGCCGTAGCTCATTAGCACGTAATTACCCACCCACACAGGAACGGCTTCGCCGCTAAGCGGATGCGTAACAAACAGGCCGGTAGGCATCCCTTCTTTTTCTCGGTGTGCTAGATCGGCCTCGGAAGTGCCGCCCAGCTTACATGCATCAATAAACTGCTGTAGCGCTGGATTGCTTTGTGCTGCATGTGCGGCCAGTGGGTGTTCGGGTGCGACGGCACAAAAGCTGACCCCCATAATCGTATCGGCACGCGTAGTGAAAACATACATGCGGCCGTCTTGAATGAGTTCGCCTTGTTGATTGCGAATATCATGCGTAAAGGCGAAGCGTACACCTTCACTTTTACCGATCCAGTTTTCTTGCATGAGGCGCACGCGCTCGGGCCAACCGGGCAACTTGTGCTTTACGTGATCCAGTAGTTCTTCCGCGTAGTCGGTAATACGCAGGTAATAGCCTGGGATTTCGCGTTTTTCTACTTCAGCGCCAGAGCGCCAGCCGCGGCCATCAATAACTTGCTCGTTGGCTAATACAGTTTGGTCGACCGGATCCCAGTTCACCACCTGAGTTTTGCGATATGCAATACCTTTTTCGAGCATTTTCAGGAAAATCCACTGGTTCCATTTGTAATACTCGGGGTCGCAAGCGCACATTTCGCGTGACCAATCAATGGCTAAACCCATCGCCTGCATTTGCTTTTTCATGTAGGCAATGTTGTCGTAGGTCCATTTGGCAGGTGGCACATTGGATTTCATGGCAGCGTTTTCCGCAGGCATACCAAAAGCATCCCACCCCATAGGCATGAGTACGTTATAGCCGCGCATGCGAAGCTGGCGGGTCATCATGTCGTTAATGGTGTAGTTACGTACATGACCCATGTGGAGTTTACCGCTAGGGTAAGGGAGCATTGAGCATGCGTAGAATTTGGGCTTGGGCGAACCGTCGGGTAGCGTTGCATCTTCGCTAACAAGGTAAGCATTGCGAGCTTCCCAATTTTGTTGCGCGTTGCGTTCTACTTCGGTGTGGCTATAACGTTCCTGCATGAGATTAGTGACCAAAAAAAGTGAAGGCGAATCGACACATTATAGGCTGCAAAAGCGGCTAATGCATTTTGCGGACTCGCTTAATAGTGGGTACAAGACAGTGCGGTGAGCGTATGCAAATGTCGTAAAAAAAGCCCTGCATAAGAAGCAGGGCTTTGTTGCCGTAGGCAGCTCGTTGGGTACGGGCAGAATAAAGCGCTGCTCCGAGAAACCCGTCTTACTTAAGACGTGTTTCTTTGTACTCTACGTGTTTACGCACCACAGGATCAAACTTTTTGATCACCATCTTTTCAGGTGTGTTGCGTTTGTTTTTAGTGGTGGTATAGAAATGACCTGTACCAGCTGAGGATTCGAGTTTGATTTTCTCGCGTATACCTTTAGCCATGATGTGCTCCTGTTAGGTAAGTGCCTGGAAACGCTTAAACGCGCTCGCCACGTGCACGTAAGTCGGCCAATACGGAGTCAATACCGTTTTTGTCGATTAAGCGTAAAGCTTGGGTAGAAACACGCAGACGAACCCAGCGGTTTTCGCTTTCAACCCAGAATCGACGAGACTGAAGATTAGGAAGAAAACGACGCTTGGTTTTATTGTTAGCGTGCGAAACGTTGTTGCCCACCATTGGGCCTTTTCCTGTTACTCGGCATACGCGTGCCATGGTTATACCCCTTGAGAGTCTAGTTCGGCTACCGCACACAACCAATCAACTATAGTAATTAATACTAGGCGGTTAAAGCTCGTGATTCTTCTTTTGTGGTAGTAGCTGCCCGAACGGCCAGTCTACAGAAGGTGCTCGTGAAAAAGGTTAAGACAATTGAAATTGCTTACCCGCACCGATGTGCAGCCAGATAGGCGCTATTACTACAAACAAAGAAACTAAAGTTGTTCGTAAAGCAGACTATTCTACTATGAAAAATTCAGGCTAATCAAGTTTAATGCCGCGAGTTACCCCTGCAGTGCGGCTTGCAAGCCACGATAGAGCTGCGCAAGCTGCTAGCACAGCGGTTAAGGGCAACGGTGTGCTGGATTGCCATGAGCTCACAGCAAAACCAGCGAGTGCACCACACAACATTTGGACGGTACCCATTAAGGCAGAGGCTACGCCCAGACGATGGCCTTGTTCTGCAAGCGCCAATGCAGCGGAGTTGGGGCTAATAAAGCCCTGACAAGCCATAAAGCCCATCAGGCAGACCATTAATGATACCAATGTTAGTGAATGACTAAGTGTCAGGGCAAGCGCACTAAAGATAAACAGTAATTGTACGTTTTGGGCCCAGCGTAGAAGTTTATCGGGCGCGTGGCGATTAAGTAAACGAGCGCTAAATTGCGAAGCAACAATAAGCGATGCTGCATTTAAACCAAATAGCATGCCGAAATGGGCGGGCTCTACCTCAAAGAGGCTGATGAATACGCGAGCAGAACCAGCTATATAGGCAAACATACCGGCTGAACCAAAGGCAGCCGCAAGCGAGTAAAACATAAAGCGTCGGTGGCGACTTAATTCATAATAGTTACGGGCAATAAGGCGCGGCCGCAGTGCAATAATATGTTGCGAGTTGAGGGTTTCTTCCATGGCTCGCCCTGCAGTA
>DATGRU010000140.1:0-3225 GCA_035303295.1 Paenalcaligenes sp. | reverse complement strand
GGTTTCGACAATGCCGCACTCACTAACGTTCCCTTCATTTGAGCAGCGCTGATGTAGCTCATGCAACTGTTTTTCTAAGTGCCGCAATTCGTTAATGCGTGTGGTGACGTGCCCTAAATGGGCTCTGATTAAGTCGTTAATAGGTGTGCAGTTCTCGCTGGGATTGCGCATGTAGTTTAGTAACTCTCGTATTTCGTCGTGAGTCATATCCAGACTGCGGCAGTTGCGAACAAAGCGTAATTGTTCTGCATGACCCTCGTTGTAATGACGATAGTTATTCATTCCGCGCCCGGGAGGGCTAAGTAGTCCTATTTTTTCGTAATAACGGATGGTTTCGGTGCTGCAACGGCTTAAGCGCGCAAGTTCACTGATTTTCATGGAGCACTCCGCAGTAAATAGATGCCATGGTGTCACGTTAGCACGCAACAATGTCGAGCCTTGACCTTAAAGTTACTACAAGGTGTGTACTGAGGCCAGTACTGCTTAAAGGATGGCTTATGAGTCACATTGAAAAAAACGTGAAAAACGAATCTACGCATCATTGCTGCGGGTATGCAAGTCACGAGCCTACTGCAGCTCGTGCGTTTACTCAGGCCTCAGCAGAGGCAGCGCAATCCACGTTCACCATCGCGCAAATGGACTGCCCGACTGAGGAACGACTGATTCGTAAGGCATTAGAGCCGTGCGCTGAAGTGCAACTGCTTGAGTTTGATTTATTGAATCGTCGTCTTCATGTGATTCATGATCACGGTTTTGATGTGCACATTGAAGGCTTAATAGCGCAACTAGGGATGGTAGCGGAACGGGACGTTAATACCGCTTCATCATCATCAAAACGAAGTTTTGGAGTGTCCAGACGCGTGTGGGGGCGGACTTTGCTAGCAGTGGTGTTGGCGATAGGGGCAGAAATAGGCGTGTGGGTGCAAGCACCGTTTTGGCTGCCTGCAACGCTTGCTGTATTGGCCATTGTCTTGTGTGGCGCGAGTGTGTACAGAAAAGGGTGGTTAGCAGTCCGCCGTCTGGACTTAAACATCAATGCATTGATGAGTATCGCAGTGACGGGTGCCATCTTGCTCGGTGAGTGGCCCGAAGCAGCAATGGTGATGAGTTTGTTTGGGTTGGCCGAACTGATCGAACAACAGTCTTTAGAGCGGGCGCGAACAGCGGTGGATCGCTTGTTATCCTTCACCCCCGAGCAGGTTGAAGTGCAGGTGGACGGGGGCAGGTGGCAGCGCAAAGAGGCTAAAGCGGTTGCTGTGGGTAATTACGTGCGAGTCTTACCAGGCCAACGTTTGGCCTTGGATGGCGTGGTTGAAACGGGACGCTTCACGGTTAACCAAGCGCCTATCACCGGCGAAAGTGATTTGGTGGTAAAGGAGAAGGGAGACGCGGTGTATGCGGGCTCTATCAATGGTAGCCGCGAATTGCAGTACCGTACTACCGCAGATCATGATCACAGTTTACTAGCACGCATCACGCATTCGGTACAACAAGCTCAGCAAAACAAGGCGCCTACTCAACGATTTGTGGATCAGTTTTCACGAGTTTATACGCCGGTAGTTGTGCTATTGGCCATAGGGGTTGCCGTACTTCCGCCTTTGATTGGAATGGGTGATTTTGCGCAATGGATTTATCGTGCCTTAGTTTGGTTGGTTATTGCGTGTCCGTGTGCATTAGTCATTTCTACACCGGTAGCGGTGGTCAGTGCGTTAACGGTGGGTGCGCGTCAGGGCTTGCTGGTAAAAGGAGGTGTTCACCTAGAACGAGCACGTCAAATTCAGCATGTCATTTTGGATAAAACGGGCACGCTAACAGAAGGTCGTCCGCGTGTATGCGACATGCTTGTTTTGGGAGAGTCAGATGATGCTGTTAAGCAGATAGCCTACAGTCTGGGGATGCGCTCTGATCATCCCGCATCGCAGGCCTTGGCGACAGCGTTGAAACAAGAGTCTCATATTGAGCTTATGCAGTTTGAAGCGTATCCAGGTCTAGGGGTGCAAGGAAACGCCGATGGAGTGACATACCGTTTGGGTAGTCGGTTATGGGCGTTAGGTGATCGATTGCCGCCTGCTGACGTACTTAACTGGGAAAAGAATTGGCAAAATGAAGGAGCTGGGTTGGTTTTTTTAGCGAACCAGTACGAGCTGTTAGCGGTGTTTGCAATTCAAGATGCGGTAAAAACTACCGCAGCCGATGCATTGAGTCGACTGCGAAGTATGGATGTGGGTATTACGATCGCCTCGGGCGATAACCAGCAGGCCGTAGCCAGCGTGGCTAAGGAGTTAGGGCTTGAGGCGGTACATGCAGCCTTATTGCCCGAAGACAAGTTAAAGCTGATCGCGCATCAGCAAGAGCATGGCATTGTTGCGATGGTGGGTGACGGTATTAATGATGCACCGGCTCTGGCGCAAGCTGATATTGGTTTTGCCATGGGCGCGATGGGATCTGATATTGCGATTGAAACGGCGGATATTGCGATCTTAAATGATGATCTGCATAAAGTACCGTATGTGATTGACTTATCTAAACGCTTGCATCGCGTGCTAGTACAAAACATTAGTGCAGCCTTAGCAATTAAGGCGGTATTTTTAGTGCTGGCTTTTACTGGCGATGCCACGATGTGGATGGCTGTGTTTGCAGACGTAGGAGCAAGTTTGCTGGTGATTCTAAACAGTTTGCGTTTGCTGCAGGTACAGCCAGCGTAACCGGCAGTTGTGTTGCATGGTGTGTCGTTTATGGGGTGTTTTGATTCGTAATGTAAAGACAGCTTATTATAATAAGATGCACATGTTATTAGAAGGAAACACAGATGATCGCCATATTAGAAGCTAAACGGGCCGGTTTATTAGCGCGCCAGCATTGGCTGTCTAATATTGTGGCGGGTTTAATCGTTGGTGTGGTCGCGTTACCGTTGGCGATGGCCTTTGCCATTGCGTCAGGGGTAAAGCCGGAGCAAGGTATTTATACCGCCATCGTTGCTGGTTTGGCGGTCTCGTTGTTCGGTGGCAGTCGTGTGCAGATTGCAGGGCCTACCGGTGCATTCATTGTGATTCTGTCGGGGGTTGTGGCCCAACATGGGGTTGAGGGGCTACAAATCGCCACATTGATGGCGGGGGTGATGTTATTGCTGTTGGGCATCAGCCGGATGGGCGGGGTTATTAAATTCATCCCTACCTCTGTCATTGTCGGTTTTACCGCTGGTATCGGTATCATTATCTGGGTAGA